>NZ_JAVRBG010000001.1:0-264006 GCF_031845265.1 Mesonia ostreae
AATGTTTCGTGTGAAATTACAATAATATTAAATGAAATTTTAACCCAAAAATGGTCAACCTATATCAGGATAATACAGAGGATTAAAGTTTATTCGTTTATTAAAAAAAGCCATCACTCATATAGTGATGGCTTAAGTTTACATACTTTAAAGCTACTTAATCATTAACTATAAAGGCGTGAATTACGCCTGGTAACCAACCAATCAAAGTAAGTAAAAGGTTTATTAAAAATGTTCCACCAAGACCGTGCTTCATAAAGACTGCAACTGGCGGTAATAGAATATTGAGTATAATTGTTAGTGCTGACATAATATCTGTTTTTTAAATTTGTTATATTCTTTCTTCTTCTAAGTGCTCTTCATCTACTGTTAATAACGGCGAACCTACTGCACCACCTGCAAAGGCAGCACCTGCACCAATAAGAAATAAGAAAAATGCTATAATACTGTATTTTCCGGTGGCATCGGTCGCTTCCTCAGCTGCAATTGTTGCTTTACGTTTAACTTTACCGTAATAACGTTCGGCCTTATCTACAGCTCTATTTATCTTTCTATCCCATTTATTAATTACACCATTAATCTCGGCTTCTGAAAGTTCGGTATTTCAGCTAAGTAATCCTTAATTTCTTCTTTATTCAAAATCTCATCCGCACTTTCTGCATTAATAGTTAAATCGCCATTTTTATCTAAATCTACCGTTAACTCATTAAAAAATTCTTCAATGTTCTCATCGAGATTTAAATCGTTCATAAATGCCTGTGAATCACTTTGAACTTCGTTCATCGTACCTCGTACTTCCTCAGATGCATCATTAGGTAAAATGTTGTTTCGCTCTGCTCTATTTATGAGTTGAAAAGCATCTTGTTTCAACTTTTCAAGTGAGTAATTGGCATCCTTGTTTCCTTTATCTTCCGCTTTTTGTAATGCCTGTGCGAAATTCTCGGCTTTTGTGTCTGTAAAAATAGAGCTTGCAGCACTTGCCATACCATTAAATACGCCACCTATTGTAGATGTAACTAAATAAATGGATAAAATAAGATATAGCGACCAAGCTAAAAACCCGTGCAAACCGCCATCACTATTTGCTGGCATACCGCACATACGTCCTGCGACCATACCACCTATAAAAAGGGCTGCCAGATTAGAAACTGCCCACCATATTAATGTTCCCGTTCCTAAGCCATCCATTGGATTGGCCTCTGTCATAGGATCTATTGTGGTTAGACCTATTCCCAATCCCAATAAATTGAGCAGAAACGCTACTACAATAGCTGTAAGCGTACCTGCTAAAATTGCGCCCCAAGAAATTCTCGATATCTTGGGAAATTTGTTCTGAATGTTGATTAATTGATTCCTCATAATTTTGTTAGTGTTATTACTGGTTTTTGAAATGAATGAAATTTGAACCTTCAAAATTCATCCTCAAAAAAATAATATAAACGAAAATTTAATAGTGACACAATGGAAGAAAATATGAATGGTTTTGAAACAAAGATGAAATTTCAGTTGTGTATTAAAAAAATATTATTTTTATACTAGATATAGAAATTTAAAAGGTAATTATATTCTTAATAGAGTACAAAAATGATTGCATATTATGCACATAGCATCGGTTCTGGACACAGTAATTGTGGACAAGAATTTTGCAAGGTTTTCAAAAATAGAGCGCTTGTCATCACGACTTCAAACTTCAAATTTGATGAGGATATTAAAGTTATCACAATTGAGGGCGAGAATGTTACTCATTCTGAGTATTTAAAAACAACCCATAATCTTCCCAAATATGCACACTTTCTTCCCAAGGACCACTTGAAAATTCTTTTCAGAAACTTTAAGATTTTAGAATCTTGTATTTCTGAACATATAAATTTTGCAGTCATAGATGTCAGTGTAGAAACTGCATTACAGTTTAGAATTGCTGGTATTCCTTATGCATACCATAAGATGTTAGGTAACCGTGATGATGTTCCTCATCAAATAGCGTTTGAAGCGTCAGAATTTTTGTTCGCCCTTTATCCAGTTCAAATGGAAACTGAGACTAGAAAGTCATTACTAAAAAAAATATACCATATAGGTTTTATCTCGCGTTTTCCGTTTAAAAAGCAAAATTTAGATATTAACATTAATTTGAATTCAGAATTAAAGATTTTAATAATTCTGAGTTCAGAAACTAAACTATCTTCTACAGATTTACACACGCTCTGTAATCAAATGAAGAATAGTCAATTCTCTATAATTAGTAACCTTAATGTTGTCAATATTAAAAATGCGACACTACTTGACTATACTAGAAATTTAAAACCTATCATTCTAAATCACGATATTGTAATTGCTTCTTGCGGTTTAAATATGACTTCTGAACTATTGGCGCTGAAAAATAAATTTATTGCCATCGCTGAAAATAGGTACTATGATGAACATCTTGAAACTTTAAAAGGTTTAAAAAAAAATAATTTAGCTGTAGAGCTTGATGTTAGCAACCTCAAAAAAACAATAACGGAATACTTAGAATTACCAGAAGTCAAGAATTTAAAATCCTACTTTGGCACTATGGACTCTTTCAAGAAAATTAAAATATTACAGCCATATTTATTGAGTAGATAAAATAATTAATGTGTTTTTACCCATACTTCAAGTCTGTAGTATTCGGTTCTTTGGTTTGCTAGCATTTTGTAATTTTCTTTTTCTATCATAAATTTTTTTAATTTATTATGTACATCGTTGCCACTCAAAGGATAATCAGGCACAAAACCAATCCAATGAACAACTAAGAATCGACCATATTTAACGAGCGCGCTATCAATTTTTTGATACAATTCTAATAAAGAATCCTTCTCGAAATAATAACCCACCTCACATAGTGTTATTAAATCGAATGTACCTGATGGAAAATCTCGTAAGATATTGGTTACTTTAAATTCAATATTGGTATTCTCATTACAAATTTTCTTTGCCTCACATATTGCTTTTTCGCTTATATCTACTGCAATTAACGAATTACAAATCTTCGCTAAAAGATTTGTCTGTACACCAATTGAACATCCTATTTCTAAACCTTTCTTAAAGTCTGTTTTATTCAATGCAGAGATAGAATTTTTATATTTTTCAATTTCATACGTACTATTTTTAAAATTCCAAGGATCATTACTATTATGGTATATTTTATCAAAATAATCTTTTTCAAGTGCTTTTTGATTTCTTTTGTTTTCCGTAAAAAAATATTCATAATTACCATCAAAAGGTTTCAATAAATCATCAGTTAATACAAACCCATTAGGGTCATCATTTATTATTTTACCTAATTGTGATTTATGTTTTTCAATAGCTCTTTTTTTTATTTTATAATAGTCAGAAATATTAAGTCTTACAGGATTTATTTCACTTTGGAATGGCCAATCATCACACTTACCATTTTTCCAAAGCCATATTGGATATTCTAATTGGATTAACTCATTGTTATATCTCTTTGTAACTAACTTTCCAATAGTGTTGGTAACTATATGATCCGGATGCGGATCTCTACGCCAAGGAAAGAAAATAGATTTTAAACTCTTATTTGCCGTAATACAAACTATGTTGTCAACAGTTTCTATAATTTTTACCGAATCTAATTTTATGAGTTGACCATCTTGAAATCCTAAAAAATGTATATTTTCTTGTAATACACCTAATTCTAAACACGCATTAGTTGCTTCCTTTTCTCGTAATTTAGCCAATTTTTGCGGTGGGTATAAGGATGAATTTAGATGGGAAGCAGAGCCACTTGTTATGTATATAACTATCACATTCTTTCCTGAAGATCTTAACATAGCAATCAAACCACCACAGCCCAAAGACTCATCATCTGGATGGGGCGCAAGTATAAGACTATTTCCAACATCCTCGGCAATACGCTCTTTATTCAGGAATGGTGCTTCTTTTAAATCCAATTCTGTAATTCTATCCTTCATTGGTTAATTCTTTATGAAAGCTTGTCCAATATTTAAAAGCGTACTATCTGGACCTGGTTGTTTTAAATAAACAGATAAATCCCGATGGATTCTTTCCATCGGATGTGGTTTTAAAAATCCTTGTAAACCTACGCTCATTTCACAAAGACTCATTACTTCTTCACAGATTTCCCTTGTAATTGTCCTGAACATATTCGCCTTGTGCAGACAGTCTATTGGATTGGTATATCGATTGTCAAATGCTAGACCTGCATTTTCTAACCACAAATGTCCCGTTTCTTTTAAGAGCGCAAGTTTTGCCATTCTGGAAATCTGGTTCAAATCTTCAGTACGATTCATTTCTTTTAGGTGTGCTAAAGTTATTGCTATCATAGCTTCAGCACCACCTAATTGAACAGCTGCAAAACGAACAGCACCACCAGAAAAATCTGGCTGTTCAAAATACGCATTGGGCGAACCTAAGAATTGCGATTTTGTAATCTCTAAGCCTGTAAAGTTAAATCGACAACTAACGGAAGATTTCATTCCTAATGGTTGCCAATAGGTATAATCCTCTTCAAATTTTCTCTCTTTCAAATCAAGCACTAGCATTTGTTGCTGTCCGTTATGCTCTGCAGTAACAATAGGTCTCAAAACGTTATTCGCACCTGAGCAGAACACTTTTGAACCTTCTAATTTTAATTTTTCTTCAGATTTCTTAAGCTTTAAAGGCTCGTTTGGCATTTGGGAATTCCAAATTCCAAAAAGAACGCCACTTTTAGCTTCGGAAAAATAAACTTCTTTTTGAAGTTGAGTGCCATACCTTTCGATAAGTAACATTGCATTGAGATGACCTTCAAAAATTCTACCAGCTGATAAATCTCTAGCACCAATACCTTTGAGAATATTTAAAATATGATAGTTTGATTTTTCTAGCTTACCAAAACCACCACCAAATTCTGAGGGTACATTTAAAACCATTAACTCGCTAGATTGAATTTTATTCATTAAATCCCGAGGATAATCTTCTGAGTCTATGGTGTAGTTTGAATCTAGAAAAGGATAAGGGTTTTTTTTATTTTCTGTTTTTGAACTGGTCATTATTGCTAATTGACTTAATTAAATTAATAAGTTTGAAAATCTATTTTAATAAATTAAGAAGTTGAGTGTTATTCCATAGTCTTCTTTATTTTATTAATTGAGCGTGTCCACTTACCTAAAATTTCTTGAGGTTTGGGATACGCTTTAATGTTATATTCCCAAGGCAGATAAATGGTATTATCATCAATCGCACTTAGTTCAGAAACATACTTTTGAATAAATTCCTTTGAATTGTATTTTAAAGATTGGTGTATAGGATTGGTGTACCAAATCTCATACGCCTGATAGTGCCAATTCATCCAATTAGCACTTACGTCATAATCTATTAGCTTGTTCTCAAAATAGGCTGCACCCCAAGTCCAATCTACTTTATAATCATACACTAAAAAACTGGCACAATTTACACGACCTCTATTGCTCATAAAACCAGTTTTGTTTAACTGTCGCATATGGGCATCAATAAATGGCAGACCTGTTTGACCATCGCACCATCTTTGAAATAGATTTTTGTTATTTTCCCAATCTTTCCCTTTTCCTTTAAAACCTTCGGTCTTAAACATTTTATTTCCAACATTCATTCCCCTAAACGTAAAATAATCCCGCCATACCAATTCAAAAACTAACCACCAAGTACTCTGATTTTTCTTGATGAGTTCTTCGTACTGTTTTACTTTTTGAAAAATCAAACGTGGCGAAATTGCACCTACTGCAAGATAAGGCGAAAATTTAGAGCTGTAATCCATACCCAAAGACCTATTGCGAGTCCAACGGTAACTTGTAAGCTGTTGTGTCTCGAATGTGTAATGGTGTAAGCGTTCTAAGGCAGCCTTCTCGCCAGACTTAACATACAATTCTAATTCAGAATCTTCCTTGAAATTGAATGTTGAGAAATCTGGAATATGACTTTCTGGAAAATCATCAATTGTAGAAATTGATTCAGGTGCTAGAAAAGGCGCTCTCACTTCGGTGGTTTTTCCCGTATGGATGCGATAGGTCTTACTCGTTTTTGGGATGTCCTCAATAGCATAGGGAATATCATCTATATGGTAAAGCGTTTTACCCCACGTAAGATGTAGTTCGCAAGACTTGGGAAGTCTGTGTTTTAGAGCGTCTAAAACTTGAAGTTCTTCATAGGCATATTCATCCTCGGCATAAATTCTGGTTACATTATATTCTTCAACTAGCTTTGGAATAATTTCTTCGGGAATACCATATTGAATATGTAAATTTCCACCGATTGCTTTTAGATTTTCTTTAAGTTCGAGCACAGTCTCACGTAAAAAATGAAATCTGTTATAGCCTGCTTTGCGAAAACCTAAATCCAAATCATCGTATAACCTGCTATCAAAAATAAAAATAGGAAGTACTGGCAGTCCATCCGCTATCGCTTTACACAATGATTCGTTATCGTGCAATCGCAAATCGTTTTTAAACCATAAGATGTTACATTCCTGTTTCATTTCGAATTCTTATAATTACGTTTAATTGTATGCTTATCTAAAATGCGCTGTCTTTCAGATTTAAAGTAATCAGACTTTCGCATTCCATATAATTTATCAAGTGCTTCTTTTCGAGTTATGGACATATCTATAATACGGTTGGGATAATCTCTACCAACTTTAAAACGATACATCGTTTCATCCATTTGGGTCATAGACCAAGGTTCGATTGCTAATTTTGGTGGTAAATGAGCCAGCTCTTTAACCCAATTTTTAATGAACATAGCCTCATTGTCGTGGTCGTGTACATTTTTTGTAGGATTATATATCCGTATTGTATTAGTTCCCGTAAAACCAGCCTGCATTTGTAACTGACCATAATGAATTCCAGGTTCAAAATCCAAAAATTGCTGTGCCAACCAATCACTCATATATTTAAAATGCTGAAATAGATGGTGGCAGAAAAAACTTGTAATCATTGTCCGCATCCTAAAATTGAGATACCCTGTTTCTTTTTAGAGCTCTTACACTTGCATCTACTAACGGGTAACCTGTTAATCCACTTTTCCAAGCATCGATAAATCTTTCATTTTTAGGTTGTGGTAGTTCTAAAAAGACTCTATTTACTGCCTGAAATTCCATACGAGGTTCCATCTCAAATTTTTGGATAAAATGGCTTTGCCAACGTAACCGTGCTAAGAATGCATTAATCGGTCTTTTGTCCGTAGCCTCATTTTTAAGTTGTATTGCACGTTTATAAATCTCACGAATAGATAGATTTCCCCAAGCAAAATAGGGCGATAATCTGCTGCACGTTTTACGGGACAGTTCTGGTTTTGATATACCTTCATTATAGTGAAAGATTCGATTTTGAAAAAACGAATCTGCCCACCGAATTGCTTCATTCCTACCACCTTTTTGAAACTTGTGTTTAGGTGTCTTACAATCGATTATCTTAAAATTTCTTTGAATACTTTCAACATCATCTATCAATAATAAATTAGAATCGTCTAGATTAGGATAACATTCTTCAGCGTTCATATACTTTTTCCAAGCATAGGACCATCCTTTTCTGTTCTTTAATCCTCTTATAACGCCATTGCACTGGGTTTCTGTCCAAACTATATTTTTCTCTTCAAACCATTGCGCCATTTCTATGTCACGCTCATAGGTAATACTAATGCCAATTTCTTGCGTACTGAAAACGGTCTTAATATTGTATTCAGAATGTAATTTTTGAAAGGTAGGTTTTACTTCATCTTGCACTAAAAGAATTTGAGTATTAAAAGCTTTTAATAGCGTATTGAGGTTAAATAGGCTTTCCTTTATAAATTGAACGTGTCGAAGACTGGTATGTTGATTTTCGATTAATGATGGCTCTAATATATATACTAGAAGCAATGGTTCAGGAAATTCACAAGCTAACTGCAAAGCCGCATTATCCTCTAATCTCAAATCTCTTTTAAACCAAACAACATTCATATTTTAGTTTTTCTTATCTACCTTTTCATTTGTGTCAATATCTTCATTATCATCTACTTCTTCAATATCATCGTTTTCAGTAGCCAACATCCTATGGTCATCCATTCCTAAACCAACAATAGCAATAATGTTAGTTACAGTTCCATACAGCATTAATATAGTTGTAACCATCATTCCGCTAATAATTGAAGATGCGAATAAGGTTGCCCAATAAATATATTTAAACCAAGATATTTCTACCTTGTCTGCTTCAGTAATCGGAATATTGAAAAATTGAAACAAAACCAAAGCACTAATAAATAAAATAGTATCAAATTTGGCAATATTCATCACTTGCTTGTAGTGCCTATCCTTTAAGGTGGTATCGGTACCTGTACTTATACCCAATAAAGTTAATAGCAAAGCCAGTATGGTAGCTGAAGCTAATACAATAGTATTACACAACATATTTAAGCCTTGCATAGAAGTATTCAACAAATTTTTAGCCTCATACCCAGAAATGTTTCCAAGCAGAAAAACACCCAAGCCAATTATTACAGTAGTTATAATCCCACCAGTAAATGCCTTTTTATTTACAGAAAAGAAATCAATTATGTTTTTCATAAATCCTTTGTTTTAATCAAATACGCAACATTTTTGAAATTTAATTATCCTATTAAATAGCCTGAATTATAAGTACCATTGTTATTCCAAAAATTATATGTGCAGGGATTAGCTGCAACAAATAACCTATTTTATTAATTTTTGGTGGATTTGGATGAAGTTTTAAAGTTGTTCCCCAAAATAAAGCCCCTATTAACCCAGCTAAAAAACCAAAGATAGCACCATCGAGCACAGTTGTATCAAACAATTCCATTGGCAAACTAACATAATAACATACCACAAAGGCTATCCCGATTATAAAATGTATTGTCCATCCTAAAATATGTTCTCGAACCAATGGAAAAGAAAATGTACCTGCTCTCTTAAACAAGATATTAATTAACTGCGGTTCTTCAAATTTGCTATTAGTTATAGCAGATAGCGCATAACTAAATGCCGTCATTGCTAAGGTTGCAATGATTCCGATGGCAATTATGTTTAAGGCCAAGTTCATATTTTATGATAGTTTTACATCCTTTAACAACCAATTTTTTAGCTCTTTATCTTTGTCAGTAGAATGCATTACAACGATATTTCCAGTAGTCTCAAAAACTACTGCTCTAATATCTTCTAAATCCAAAACATTTGCTTCTCGAAGTTTAGACCTTAAATCGCCTTCTGAAAGTCTTGCCTTCCTTAAATTATCTTTTAGGATTTTGCTTCCGGACATTAGTAACAATGGACTATTGTCAACCGCATTTCTGAATAGTTTCCACCTTCTACCGAAAGCGACACTTAGTTGAAAAAGATATATCATAAAGAGTCCCACTAAGCCATCCATTAAAGAAACCGAAGGCGACAGCGAGGTGGTTGCTATAAGCGAACCAACTGCAACTGTCATTGCAAAGTCAAAGCTGGACATTTTGGAAAGACTACGCTTCCCAAACATACGTGTATAAGCGATGACTGCAATATATATAGCCAATGTTGAAAGGGTTATTGCCAAAATAGCTTGCGGTGACGACACAAACCATTTTTCTATACCTTCGGTTATTTGAGATAAATTTTCCATAGAATTATTTTTTTAATCTAGTATTTCATAACCAATAGGCTTAAATGTACCACCGTTACTGTCCTTTGCAGAACAAGCAGTTAATGCTACAATTAAATCCATTTGTGCCTCAAAAATTATATAATCTTTTGCTTTCGAAGTGGGCGGTACTACACTCACTTTACCATCTGGCTTGAATTGAACATTCATAAATATATTGAAGGCGCTGGGTATATCATCTTTTTCAATGCCAAATTGTTGCAAGTTTTTATACAAATTTTCAAAACAACTGGGATGATACCCGTCCATATTATAGAAATGTTCAAACGTTTTCATATCGCAAGGTGCTAACAAAAAATCGTTTCTACCATTAATGTCCTCAACAATTCTTACCATTTTGTTACTTCGGTTAGACCATAAATAATTTCCTTTGGTTAATAGAATGGTCTCTTCATAATCGAATGTTTTGCCTGATGATAATTTTTCAGCAACGTCATCTCGATTATAAAAAAGGATATCTGAAACTTGCATTCCTTCAATATCTGTAACTTTAAGCCTTTGACCACTTTTTAGAACTAACGATGCGCCTGATTTTGGTGGTATAATATTCATTATTCAGATTTAAAGTTATATGGGCATTTCCAATCGTCTTCTACAGCTCTACCACTATATTGTCTGGCTTCGCTATTAGTTCCAAAATCTTCGAGCATTGGATTTACTGAACCTTGAAATGCTTTATCTCTCTTTCGTATTAAATCACGAACCCTAGAATAACGACCCACACTACGCAACAGTTCAAACTGGCTATGTAAGTTAAAAACAATCATAGGAAATGGGGATGACCTAGCAAAACGTGAGGAATTAGGATGCATCCCAACAATATAAAAAGATGTACCTAACAAACTAAAACTGAACTTTGATGATGTTGTGTCTGGACTCGTAGTTTTATCCCACGGATGGGTATCTATGGAATGTAAGGTGTGCAATAATTTCCAAAGTGCATTTTCAAAATCTTTTTCGGTTTCAAAATGTGAATCCTCGAACGTAGCGATAAAGCTTTGAAATTTCATAGAATTTTCTTCTACATCAGCCACATATTCTTTTAAGTCGTTTAATAGATTATTAGGGCAAAACCCTTGCATTGTTCCATAGCTTTCAATGGTGACATTATCATCTGCAATAACACTTTGTGCCATCACGCAAGGATGGTCATCGAGAATAAAATCACGTACCATACTAACTATATCGTTCTTATTATCTATACTATCTATCATCATCTTTTAATTTTTTATTTAAATATATTCCTAGCATTATAGCATTTAGAATAAATGAAATACCATTGGTTAGTATAATTGGCCAATCGTTTTTCAAAACACCATAAACTGTCTAAAGTCCAACACCTACAAGAAGTATGCTAAAGAAAAAGGGACTTATATCATCCACTTTTTTTGTTTTAATGGCCTTATAAATTTGTGGAATTACCGCAATGGTTGTAAAGATTCCGGCAAGCATCCCAATTATTTCAGTAGTATTCATAACATTCTATTCCTTTTGAACACCTGTTAAAATATCTTCAGATAAATTACCCTCTTTACCTTCCGAATGAATTACAGAAATATCGCCTGTGCTTTCTAGTATTACCGCAAATACTTCATCTTTATTTTTAACATTAGCTTCCCTAAGTTTTGCATATACATCTTGTTTACCAACATTTGTCCTTTTTAAATTATCTTCTAAAAATTTGCCATTGCGCATTAATAACATTGGCTTATTAGTAAATAAACTATCAAACCAATCCCAATTTCGCTTTCCGTAAGAAAATAGACTTTGAAAAAATATAATACCAGCAAGTGCCATACCACCCTTTACAATGGATTGCCCTGAGTTCATAACCACACTAGCCAAAATTGAACCTACAGAAATAGTGGATGCAAAATCGAAACTAGACATTTTTGCAAATGTTCTTAACCCAGAAATTCTAGTGATTACAATAATTATTGTGAAAATTGCAATAATGGTAATAAGCACCTTTAATAAAATTTCGAAAGAAGGATATAACCAATTTTCCATATTATTGAGATTTAATTATTTAGCGGCATAAAAATAATTATTCCCGACTGCAAAAATGGCAACTTACGAGAAAAATACTATCGCTATCCGTAATAGCCTAGCTATTAAAAACTAGATTTTTATTAATTTACTTAGCGATGGCTAACTGAGAAGTACCACCTTTATTTTCCTCTAAAACCAACAATGCATTCCTTGCACGTTCCCACATTAGTTTTGTCCGTAGTTTACTCGCTTTTTTTCTAGAATCTTTTTTAGATTGACTAAGAATAAGGTCTGAATCCAGTAATTTGAAACTGGATAAAGTATCTGTGATAAATAGTGATGGTTTTTCTAAAAATGCCATATCCCAGTTATCAAAAGTCTTACCCGATTTGAAACCTTGATAGATAACTTTTATATTTCTATGACGCTTATCGTTCTGTATTGCATTGAATGTAGAGAGTACAACCTCTTTAGGACCTTCTAAAATTTGAAAAAAATTCTGTTTATGATAAATAAGACAACCCGTAATATCATTGGCTTCGTTATTCATTCTTGCTTCTTGTAAAATATTCTCAAAGTCTTCACTCAAAAGCGCATATTTTGCTGTAGAGTAATAAGATAGTTCATAGGTGGGATTATGAATATGAAAATTTTTACGATATTCACTAGGTAACAAACCATACTTTACCGAAAAAATCTTTGAAAAATAACTACGACTATTAAAACCAATAGCATAAACAATTTCAGAAATATTTAAATCTGTGGTCTCTATTAGTTCTTTTGCCTTCAAAATTCTCAGATTACCAATATATTTATTTACAGACATTTGGAAAAAGTATCTAAAACCGTCTTGAATTCTCTTTTGGTTTAAACCACACTCTCTCTCAAGATTTACTAATTTTAAAGGTTTATCCAAGTTGGCAGCTATGTATTCAGTTAGCTCTATGACAGAACGCAATTCAGATTTTGATAGCTTAACGGACTTCTTACGTTCACGCTTTAAATTCAATTCTCTATTTAAAAATTGACACGACAATACATTGAGAACACTTGCTTCAATTAAGAGCCTATTGGTTAAATTATTAGGCAATGTTTTCAGTATTGTTTTAACATAAGCAGATGCTCTATTTGAAAAATTACCAAAATAACCATAAGACTTTTCCGAAGCTAAACTTTTAAGCACATCATTTAACAATTCCTGTAATCTACCTCTTTTGAAATTATTTGTAGATTCCGTCTTTTCCAACGTAATTATCACAAATTTAAGCTTTGTATCCTTGGGTAATTTTAGTGTACTAAAATCTTTGGAATTACTACTCAGAATAACATTCTGAAATCTTGAAGCATTTGTGGTATTATCGGAATTTTGAAATTTATGGTCTAAGAATCCTTCCTGAATGAAAAGGCAATGCAAATAAGACTCGCTAAAATTTAGATAATCAAAATTTAAAGATTTGGTAAGGCATATATTAAAACTGAGAACTTCAAGACCAAAAAAGATCTTTAAGGCCTTAATTTTACCGTTCCCATACTCATTGTTAAATATGAAGTAACCAGTATCTGTTCCTTCATTAAAATTAGCATTAAGTACCAACGCTAAATTTCTAACTACTTCTACAGAACTCGTTTTATCCATACCTATAAATTTTCAGCAAACCTAAACTGAAAAATTTATTTGCGCTATAAATAAAAAATCAAAAATTATAAATTATGGTTTTTTTATTGGCTCTTAATTTTCTAGTATTTAGTAATATATGTAATCAAGAATACGGTTCATCGACAACTAAAGTGGCTTCAATTTCTAATATTGTAGGTTGCTTTAAAATCTCGATAGGTTCTGTTCTGTCTTCATTCCAGATAACAAGTCCGCGCTCTGCAAATTTCTGTAAATGATTTATCATAGGCCAATGCTTCCATTTACTATAAAAATAGTTGCAATTTTTTATAATGGAATTCATACTATTTAAAGGTGGTCGGTAAAAGGAATGTTGTTGGTGATAGACTTCAAAAGGTGTTAGTATAAATTTAATACCCAAAGATTCGGCATTAAAAGCAAAATCTGTGTCCTCTGCACCATAGCCGGTGTAATTTATATCGAACCCATCTATTTTTGAAAATGTCTTATGGGTTAAAAAAAATGTTAGTGACCAGAACATTCCATAATCATCTATTTGTCTAACGGAATTTTGCTCAGGACGGTGTGGATGAATTTCACTTTTTGATTTCAATTTGTATTCATCGACTGTTTTAACCTTTTCTGAAAGATATTTGGGCAATCCCATATATAAACAATCGTCTTGTATTTGTAGATTTTCGATGGATTTCATATAATCAGCGGAAGGAATGCAATCCACATCCAAGAATGCAAGAATATCCTTTGTTGACCAATATGCACCAAGATTTCGAGCTTCAGCAATTGTTAGACTACTAGTTTCGGTAGTTGGTAATAAATAATGTTTAATATCCAGAAGACTTTCTGGAATAAAAGATTTTTTAATATCCATTTCAACTAGAATAATCTCATCAGGAATCATTGTACCGTTCTCAACCCCTTTGAGCACTTGCCTAAGATGTTTTAGCCTTTTATGAAATATTACAATTAAGGATATTCCTCTATTTCTCATATTCCTCTATTTTATTTTTAAATGCACTCAATAGTTCATCGTTAACAAACCAATTCTTTAATTCTTTAGGTGGTTTTAATTTTAAACATTTTTTTATACAACCCTGTATATCATCTGTATTGAAACGTATTGCAAGATTATTTTTCTCTAAGGCCTTACACATAATTTCCTGTTCATTATACGGTCTTTCTTCTGGGACAGCTACAAACTTATTTTTTAGCGCTAAAATTTCTGAAGTTAAATTGAGACCACAACTGCTTATTACAACGTCTGCCTTTTTTAAAAAATGTTCAATATCGTCAACAAAACCAATATAATTATAGGTTGGAATTTGTTGTTCATTCTCAATATTGCCTAAAATTTTTACTTCACACTTTGGCAATTCATCAATAATTTTATTAACTACATTTGCATTAACCTTTGTACCACCATTTCCACAAACAACTACAATTTCTTTGTTCTTCAAAACTGGTCTTTCATATAGAAAACAATACTTTGGGGTAAATTTAAACTGAGAATGAAATCCTAAAAAGTAGGTTTTATTAATAACTTTTTTAGGCAAAGAATCAGCTAATTCGACGGGTATAAATGAATATAGGAAGTCTGCGGCATCAAAGGCAATTTTATGAGGATTGTCATTGCGGTTTCCTAATAATAGGTGGTAGCCATAGGGGACAGAAGCAATTCTAAAAATGATTGCAGTTTCGACACTCACATCAATCAAGGCAAGCTTTATATCACAGGCAATAATAATATCTAAGATTTGCTTTGTCCTTTCTACTATTTTGGGATTGCTTTTTGGTAGATAATGTGCATATTTTGGCAGATTTTTGAGAGCAGATTTGTATTTATCTACTGTGGTATCTTCATCATTAATTTGGGCAATGGGGAAATGACTTTCATCAATTTCTTTAATACCTGTGATTATTAATGAATTTTCATAGATGTTCTCACAAAATAAATAGGCGCTATTTAAATGCCCTTTTCCGTGTGTATGTGCGTAGTATGCAACCATTTTATATTGCCTTCACTAAAAAACTTTCACTATTTCGTTTGTAGAGCTTTTCATAATCATCCACCATTCTTTTATGACAGCAGAAAATTTCGGCCCTCATTCTACAATCTTTTCTTGAAATATGTTGAATGGTCTCAATACATTTTCTAAAGGTTTCTGGTTTTTGTAGGTTAAATAAACAGCCAGTGTCAGCATTTAGAATTTCAGGTGCTGCACCTACATTATTGGCCAAAACTGGCACACCAGAAGCTAGAGCCTCTGCTATTACAAGTCCATAAGGTTCGTCCCATACACTCGAAAACATAAATGCTTTAGATTTACCTATCAAATCATTAAGTTGCGGCTGTTTGAGATGCCCAACGTACTCAAAATTGTCATATTTTAAATTCGGTTCAACCTTTTCCTTAAAATAGCTTGGTTCAGAAATCGGTCCTGCAAATTTTAAATTTATATTTTCCAATAAGCATAATTCCATTAATTGCGCTAATCCTTTTTCTTTACATATTCTTCCTGACCAAGAATAATAATTTTCTGTTGAATTATAATTGTAGTTCCATTGGTTTACATCTATACCGTTGTAAACTGTATGTACTAACGGTAATGTTTTTTGGTATAAATTTGCTGTACACTTGCTAACACCAACAAAGGTTTGATTAATATTAGCAGATACAGCTTCTATCGCCAATTTTAAATAGGGAAAGACAGGTGTATGAAATGTCGTTATGAAATTATGAGCAGAAATATTGCCCATTAATATAGACTGATAATGTAATGAATGATTTTGAACTACATCAAAATCTTGAAGTAAAAAATTGTTTAAGGAATATGATATGCACTTTAAAGAATTTAACTCTTGGCTATCAAAATCGTGAGGTAATTCATTTTTAGTATAAAAAATCATTTCCCCAGCCAATTCTGAACCCTCTAAGCACAAAGATACTACTTCGTGTCCTCTGCATACCAATTCTTCAACAAGTAGATAGGTTATCATTTCCAAGCCACCTTGAAAAGGTTGTGCAATGGGAAACGCATCATGACAAACAAAACCAATTTTCATTTTTTAGACTTTTTATATAAATTGAACTTAGACCAAATAATTTCTTGGTCTTTATGGAATTTTGCGTAGATAAGTTGTATTGAAAATGCACATATTACGACACCTAATATGTTGTACTGATTCAGAAAGCAAATTATTCCGAGAGCAAAAACAATAAGCGGAAAAATGTATAATTTGTTGGTACTAGATACAGGTGCAATAAATTTATTTGTTCTAATAAACGGTTTATTTTTTGACACAAAATAATTCATCCAATAAAATGAACCAATCTCTAATAATCCTAAGTGTATAAGAAAACCATTCCATCCCTTTTTAAGATTATATCCTGCGATTTTATTAAAAATAAAAAACTGAAATAGACAATGTAAGGCAATTGCACTCAAACCGGTGTAAAAAATAGTTTCGCCAGTATGCGTTCCTATAATTAATAATGGGATGGCTAAAAATAAAATTAGAAATACAAACCCAAGAAGATTTAACCAAGCAGTTAAAAGTGTACTTAAATGAATTTTATTCATAATTGAAATTCCATTTACCTTCCAAACCTTAGCTAATACTTGAAAGTTACCAAATACCCAACGTTTAAATTGTTTGCTATAATCTTTAGATTCAGTAGGCATTGTACCTTTACCAATAATATAATTGCAGAAGGCTATTTTCATTTTACGACTCACAAGGTCAACACCTAAGCTAGCATCCTCTGTTATAGAATCTGTTGGCCATAGATAACCATTATTAAAAACTTTAGTATCAATTAGGGTAAGAGTTCCTGTTGGCAATGCCAAAATCGCACTTTTTTTACTAGATAGGTAACAGTCAAAATAGTGTTTATAGTTAATTTCTACACCATTAGTTTCTGGCGAAATATTTCGGTAGGATTGGGGAAATTGCAGAAGGTCAACTTCCATTTTTTGGATAGTTCCAATTGCAACATCAATAGCATCCTTATTAAGTACATAATCTGCATCTAGGGTAAAGATATAGTTTGCTGACGAATTGGTATAGCCCAGTCCATAATTTAATGCACCAGCCTTGAAACCCTTTATTTTATCTTTATGAAGAAATTTAAAACGATGGTCTAAATCCGCAATTTTCTCTTCTATTGGTTTCCATAGATTCTTATCTAATGTATTATTAGAAATAATGAGAAGCTCAAAGTTGCTATATTGTAACTTCTCAACACTTTCAATAGTTTTCAAAACTAATTTAGGCGGTTCATTACAGATTGGCAAATGAATACTTACCAACGGATTTCCGTAAACCTTTTTTGAAAATGTAGAATTGCGTGAAGTACTCAAAAAATACAGTCGGATAATTCCCATTACAATAATAACTATTGTAACAAAAATCACAGCTATTTCTAAAGTCGAACTATAGACCTCAAAAAAGTTCAAATTTTCTATATAAAATTTTATCTGCAACATATTATACAACAATATGATACAAAGCTAATTCTATAACAGACTACTTAGTAACCCTAATAAGTAAATGATGGTAAGTTTTAGGAATGATTATTATAAAATTTTCTAAAATTACTTGGCGTATGCTTAAAATATTCCTTGAAGAGTTTTGAAAAGTAGCTTGGGCTATCTAAACCTATTTTGTTTGCAATAGTAGTGAGTGGTTGGTCAGTAGTAAGCAGTAATAATTTAGCAGTTTCCATTCGCCTTGAAATTATATAGTCACGCACAGTTTTACTAAATATATATTTAAAACCTTTCTGAAGTTTATTAGGATTTAATCCAGACTGACGACTTAAAACCTCAATAGTAAAATCTTTATCTAAATTCTTTTCAATATAATCTGAAAGTTCTTTGATTCGTTCTAATTCATTATATCGAAGTAATAGCTCTTTACTGTTACCCTTTAAATCATCTTCAAATAATTGAATTTGTTCAACAAAAATATCGAGTGCTTTACTTTCAAGATGAAATTTTCTCAACAGCAGCTCATTCTTATATTCATCTATAGAATTTAGAATTGTATGGAATTCCAAACTATAAAAACCCTCGTGATAGAATGTTTCAGATGCATTGGTATCACTAAAAAGGTTTTGAAGCTGAGCGGATAAATGCACCTGTTCGCATTCAGATTTCCTTTTAAAAGTTTTCCTATCTATTTCTAAACTTACCAAATCAATATCTACATTACCTTCAAAATATAAATTATGACCATTATGCTCTTCACTCGCAACCAATGTAGCCATTCTTGGTTTAAGTTCGTGAACTATATCCTCATTGGAAAATTGATGTTTCAAAAATCCATTGGCAGTATAAATATACTTCAAAGGATGTACTTTGTCCACAGTAAAGCTTATTTCTGTTGCTTGTTTAAATTTGCAACGGTACACTATAATACCTAATCCATTATCAAAATTGATTCCTCTAATTTCTCCCGAACCTATTTTCTCTGGTATGTTGACTATATACTCTGTACATTTTTCGTGAAACGATGTATTCATCTCATTGGCCAAATCACTTACTACGTCTCGAAGTGGTAGAGACCTAACATTAAATTTTGTGGTCATATTTTTTGTTTGGCTTATGAATGCTAAAAATACTTCGAAATAATTTGAAATCTAAACAGATTTGCAAATTTGATACAACTTAACCCAATACTTACCACATTCTTAATATCCAATTGTTATATTGAGTGATAATTGAATATGATTGAAGACCGCATAAATACCTTACTATAATTAATTAATTCATTAAGTATATGAATGGTTTAAGTGAAGTATGGCAATGAAATATAAATGAATGTAGAAATTAATATAAAACTGAATTAAAATGGCAAAGCAAAAAACAAATCTAGACAAAAATGCACAATCTAGTACAAAACACGCTAGAGGTAGTAAACAAGTGCATAGTGAAAAAGATAACTCAACAAAAGATGGCTTTAAGCCTCAAGGTGTAAGTGAAGAAGAAGAATAGAGAAACAAATTCTCAAACTCAATATCCCATACTTTTTTAGTTTGGAATATTTTTTTATACTCAATCAATACTTGTAATCAATAATTAGAAAATTTAGTATCTAAATTAATTTTGAGTGCAATTCGATGTAATTGCTTTTAGAAAAAATTTAGTAGTGATAAAAGGCTAAATGTTGTACCTATGTTGTACCTGAGCATAAAAAAAGCCGAGATTTTCATCTCAGCCTTTTTTGTACCGAAGGCGGGAATCGAACCCGCACGCCTTGTGAGCAATGGATTTTGAATCCATCGTGTCTACCAATTCCACCACTTCGGCATTTAATTTCACGCAATTTCAAATTTGGACTTTGAAACCAGTTCAGGGTGACAGGTCTTAAAGAAAAATGACAAACAAAATTGTTATGCTAAATTTAGTTCAGCATCTCCTTCTCGTATCTTGTCATGCTGAATCCAGTTCAGCATCTCAAAGTAGTTTGCTGCGATGCCAATCGTAATGAAAACATTTTAAGTTTTAAAGCGTGAGACCCTGAAACCAGTTCAGGGTGACAGGTCTTAAAGAAAAATGACAAACAAAATTGTTATGCTAAATTTAGTTCAGCATCTCAAGTAGTTTGCTGCGATGCCAATCGTAATGAAAAACATTTTAAGTTTTAAAGCGTGAGACCCTGAAAGCAGTTCAGGGTGACAGGTCATAAAGAAGAATGACAAACAAAATTGTTATGCTGAATTCAGTTCAGCATCTCAGGGTAGTTTGCTGCGATGCCAATCGTAATGAAAAACATTTTAAGTTTTAAAGCGTGAGACCCTGAAAGCTGTTCAGGGTGACAGGTCATAAAGAAGAATGACAAACAAAACTATTATGCTGAATTCAGTTCAGCATCTCCTTCTCGTATCTTGTCATGCTGAATCCAGTTCAGCATCTCATAATCTTTTATCTCATTGCTAATCTTAAAAAGACTAATCAAACTAAAAAGCTTGAGACCCTGAAAAGATCCCGATCCTTCGGGGCAGGGTGACAGGTGATATGGAAGGAGTCTAGAATGATATGAATTGCCAGGAATTTCTCCTATTGAGTAACAGCCCATTTGATCGGAAAGTAAAATGGAACAGTAATTCCGCTATTCCTTTCAAATCTTTCCAAAAGAATTAATGCATACTCATTTAAATTTTAATAGTAAGTTAGGATCGGGGCAATTGCTTTTATAAAACTCTAAATCTTTCGCCGCGCAAACGCCTGGATAATCTCCCCTATTGCCTTCCAAATCTTTAATAATCTGAAAATGCAAATGAGGCGCATAATCTCCGTTTTCTTCAGGCTTACCTAAATATCCCAAGACTTCTCCCGCTTTTAATTTGGAGTTGATTTCAATTCCGTTAAGGGAAGTAAGGCTCAAGTGTCCATAAAGCGAATAAAAAGTTTGTGCTTGGTATTCATGTTCTACAATAATTGTAGGACCATAATCTCCATGATTAATATTGTTTTGCAAACTATGTATTTTTCCGTCTAACGGAAGCAAAACCGCAGTATGTGCAGGAGACCAAATGTCTATTCCTAGATGAATGTTTCTAGAATTAATTTTAGTAGACGTAAAATAGGTGCTTCGGTTATAAAGGTTGCGCACTTCTAAATATCCACCAATAGCTACTTTTTTGTTATGCGAGCTAACAAAATTCTCTATAAACTGTTGAAACCATAAGGAAGATAATGTGTGAGCTTCTTTTAAAATTTTTTGATGAACAGATAAATCAATCTGAATGTAATCTTCTTTAGAAGTATATTCTACAATGGGAGTAAACTCTTCAGTGAGCGAATGTAAATAGTTACTGAAATTCATACATTACTTTTTAGGTTAAAAATTAAGCTTTTTAAGCTATAAAACCGAATATTAAGAAATCATTTTGATAAAAAACATGTAAAGTTCTTTTAAAATTTATACAAATGAAAGTTTATCACTAGCCAAAATACTAATTTTGAATAGGAGTAAAAAACTCCGACAATTAACTCTCAAAAACAACAATAATGAAAAAGATTTTACTATTTAGTGCTTTTGTATTTCTTGGACTCACAAGTGCAACGGCGCAACTTCAAGAAGGAAATGTGATGCTAGGAGCCGACTTAGGAAATGGTTTATTAAACAAATCAAGTTCAGGTATATTCGGTTTTAATTTTGGCTTAAATGATGGCGCTGGTTACAGTGTAGGTATTAACCCTAAAGTAGGTTATTTTGTGAAAGATAACTTTATGTTAGGTGGTATTGTAAATCTAGGATTCAGCAAATCTGCCGAAAATAACGGTGTTTCTACTAAAGCAACTAGCTATGGTGTGCAAGCACTTTCTAGATATTATTTGACGCCAAACGAAGCTGGAGTAAACCTTACCAAAAAAGGCCGTTTCTTCTTAGAAGCAAACGCTGGTTTTGCAGGGGTGAACATTAAAGATGGCCCTACTACAAACGGATTTGTTTTTGGAGCTGGCCCAGGTTACTCTTACTTTCTTAACAACCACGTTGCCTTAGAAGGTATCATTAAATATAATGGTCTTGTAGGAGGAGGAAATACCACCTACCAACATTCTATTGGATTAAATGTAGGGGTGCAAGTATTTCTATTTTCTGATACCGTGAAAAATAAAGTAGATAGGTATGAAGAAGAAATTGAAGATGAAATGGATTAATTTCAACTAAAACCTTCTTAGATTATTAAAAGCTGTCCGTAAAACGGACAGCTTTTTTTGTTTAAATTCTTGGCGATAAAATCAATGTCTTGCTGAGCCTGCTGTAAATGATTATGGATATTTCTTACATAAGAATAATTCTAACTAAAAAGAACGAGACCCTGAAACCAGACCTCATGAATGGATTCATCTCGGGCAAGTTCAAGGTGACAAGTCATGTGGAGGAATCTTTTATAGTATCATAAAGATTCTTCACTCTGCAAGCTTAGCCTTTCTTGAGCCTTTCGACTTTCGCTCAAGACAGGCTTTTGACGAAAGGTTATGAATGATCAACCAACATATTATCACCGCTCTTGAAAATTCTTTATTTAATAATCAAATCACTAAACTTAGCGTGGATCATAATGTTACTATCTGTATTTCTAGATTTATGATAGCCGTTAATCAACTGATTTCCGTAGCTATCCATTTTTTTCGTGGTTAAATTCTTCGGAATTTTAATGGCACTCCTAGAACCATTATAAGTAAAATTAAAAGAAGATTTGGGTAAATTCAAAACTAAGTCGCTATTCTCTAAACTAATATCTAACTGCTCAAAATTTTCACTTACCTCTTCAATGCTTAACTCCCCAAAAGAACCTGAGACTATCCCAATTTTTTCAATCTCTCCAATATGAACTTCGCTTCCTTTTGATGAAAGTTGAATACTCTTCGCTTTATGTATTTGACTATCTTTTACATAATTCATCTGTAAGTTTCCATGTTCCCAATAGTCTATATGTAATGGAGAATAAGCAATATTTAAAAAATTATTTTGTCCTAAGATACTGGCAGCCTTAAAATTTGCATACGAAACGGAAGCTTTTAAACTTTCTACATCGTCTTGAAGTTCTATTTTTCCATAGCGTACATCCATCTGCAAAGCGGCATCTTTTGGCATTTTTACGACAATTATTTTTCTAATGCTTTCATTTTCATCTGTAGATTTAACAGGGTTTCTAGTGCCACTAGAATAAGTAATCATGGTTGATTTTCCTCCATTAGGATGCACCACTACTTCCTTTTTGTAGTTTCCTGCATTGGCATCAAACTGTTTTGCCCAAGCCTCCATTTTGGCTCCATACTGCTCTCCCCATTGTTCCATTTCTTTTCCAAATTGCTCTCCCCATTTCTCCATTTTTGCACCATGAATTTTTTCGAAATTTTCCATGCGAGCTTCTAATTGTTTTGACCAAACTTCTGCATTTTTCTCAAAACCTTCCCCCCACTTTTCCATCGCTTGTTCAAAATCCTTTCCGAAACTTTTCTCTACTTGCGCTTCATACTTTTCAATATACTCTTCTCCGTCCTGCTGATAGGCTTCATAATCAAATTTTAAACCACTCATACTTTCATAAAAACGTGCAGGTAATTTAACATCGCCCATTTTCTCTAACATTGGCCCTACCAAATTCACCATTAGAGGTTCTATCAATTCAGTATTCATCGCTTTTAAACTGGCCAAAGGAACTGCCTCTGAAGCACTTCTTAATCCCGGTACAAAATTAGACCTACCTCCTCTAGAAATGATAGATACGCCTTTGCTGTTTCCTAAGACCTGTATTTTCCAGTTCTTAGCGATTTGTTCTACTTCTTCTTTAGAAAGCTCATCGGCTTCTACATAAGCTTCTACAGAAATAGAATTTCTATTCCAAGTTTGAACCATCACCTGCGTATGTTTGGTATCTAATTTAACGCTAGGTTGATTCTCTACTTTGTAAGACTCAGAAAGCTTTTCTAATTTTTCTTGTGCATAAGCACCCAATCCTAAGAACACAAAACCTAGTATTCCTAAAATAATTTTTACATTATAGTTCATTATTATTTTTTTTAAATTTTCACTCCCTGTATACTCTCTTTGGAAGCTTGCTTCATCTCTCCCAATTTATTTTTAAGTTTAGATAAAAGTCCTACTCTTAACTCTAGATTGTTAATGAGGGAATTTACAACAGCTTCATTTACTCCAGTTTCGTCCATCTCTTCATTGAGGCGCGTGTACTCCTTATCCAATTCTTCTAGCTGCAGCATAAAAGAATCTATAAGCTCTTTGTTATCCTTGGTTATCGTCAGCTGCGCCAACTCGGCATTGATATTCCCCAAATAATAATCTTCTATCTTCTTAAATTGTGGGGAGACATCACTTAAATAAACTGGGGTTATCGACGGACTTTCTTTAGGAGTATTGGTAAGCATAGGCACCTCTGAACTAGTAGTTATGAATTGCTCTTTCATAAAAAAACTTGTCGCTAGCACTACTACCAAAACCGCAGCGATTTTCATCCATAGATAAGAGTTACTTTTCTTATCTTCTGGAATTTCTTCCGCCAACCGACTTAAAAATCTATTTTCATGCCCTTTCGCTAACTTTGGTCTTTGAGCATATTTTTCTTGATTCATCAATTCTCTAAGATCCTGTGCCATGGTATAAATGCTTTAATTTTTGTTGTAATTTTTTCTTGCCTCGGTGTACTAATGTTCTAGAAGAAACCGAGGTAATTCCCAATATTTCTGAAATCTCATCGTGATCATAACCTTCAATTAAGAAGAGCATCATTGGGTACTTATATCTTTCTGGTAGTTCTTCAATTTCATTTTTAACTTGATCAATGGTTATTTCATCATTTATATTCCAATTGTTATCTTCTTCAACCGTTCCCAATGTTTGCTCATTAATAGCGATTACATTAAGCTTTTTCGCTTTAAGCATATCAATACTCTTATTGATAACAATGCGTTTAAGCCAAGCACCAAAGGTCACCTCTCCGGTAAACTGATGAAGTTTTATAAAAGCTTGTATAAACGACTCCTGCATGGCTTCTTCGGCTTCAAAAGAATTTTTGAGAAACCTAAAAGCGACATAGTACATAGCATCACAATACTTATTATAGAGCTTCATTTGCGCTTTTCTGTCGTTTTGCCGACACGCTTCTATGAGTTCAGTTTGTAACAAAATTTTCTGGTTAGTTGCTATTCATGTATAAAGACGAAACTTAATTCTTTTTGTTGCAACTTTGCTAAATAATTTTATCTTTAAAGATTAATCGTGTCCGATTAAGATGTTAGACCGCGCCGCAATTAGTATTCGGGCCAGTCTTTAAGAACATCTTTACTAGGCGTACCCGTCCGAAAGTTTTACTGGGCGGACGCTTTTAGATTATAGAAGTTAGATTTGATTTCAATCCCATTTAAAAGAGTAGCTTAATTTTTAAATGTTTTTTAATTTTAGAATTATAAGACTCATGTTGAACGTAACAAGTAAATCTAAAAATGCTTGGTTTCTCACTTCTATCATTTAGAAAACTGACATTTTTAAAACCTTAATCCAACAAATAGTTAAACATAAAAAATGCCAAAGAAATTTAGATTTACGGTTAGTATTCTAATTGTTTTAATCCTGGGAGGCACCATTGGTTTTTACGTTATGAAGAACCAAACCAAGTCTTTTAGTCCTGAAGAAACAATTAATTACCGCAACGATAACTTAAAAGTGACCGTATTTTACAACCGTCCTTATAAAAAAGACCGCGTTATTTTTGGAAATCTCGTTCCCTTTGGTGAGGTATGGCGAACTGGCGCTAATGAAGCTACCACCTTTAAAGTGAATCAAGATATTCTGGTAGATGGTTCTTTATTAGAAGCGGGAGAATATTCGCTATGGACGATTCCCAATAAAGATTCTTGGAAAATCATTTTTAATAAAAAAATGTATGCTTGGGGTATTGATCTCACTACCGAAAAAGCGGCTAGAGAGCCTGAATATGATGCCTTAATTATTGAAGTGCCCGTGCGCAAAAAATTAAATAGCACAGAGCAGCTCAGCATTTATTTTGATAAACAACAGGATATGCATATGATGTTTTTAACTTGGGGAGAAACTTTTGTTTCATTTCCGTTTCAAAAAGCAAATTAGGTATACTCTAGAGACTAGAGACTAGAGACTAGAGACTAGAGACTAGAGACTAGAGACTAGAGACTAGAGACTAGAGACTAGAGAAAAAAAATAAGAAAAATTTATTATCAAAAAAATAAGCATAAAAAAAGCCCAAAGTTTTTTAAACTTTGGGCTTTTTAGAATATGACATTAAAATTATTCGTCTAAAAGTAGGTTAAGTGTTACCGTAATATTATCTCTTGTAGCTCTAGAGAACGGACAAACTTCGTGCGCTTTGTTCACTAAATCCTCTCCTGTTTCTACATCTACTCCAGGAATATAAGAATCTAGAACCACCGCCAATTGGAAGTTATCCTTTTCGGTTCTTCCAATACTTACAGAAGCCGTTACGCTAAAATCTCCCATATCAATTCCTTTCTTTTCTGCGATAGATTGTAAAGCACTACCATAACAAGCAGAATAGGCCGATGCAAAAAATTGTTCTGGATTGGTTCCTTCACCACCATCGCCTCCCATATCTTTTGGGACACTCAAGTTCATATCTATTTTCCCATCATCGGTTTTAACGCTTCCAGAACGTCCACCTTCGGCGGTTGCTTTTGCAGTATACAAAGTTTTCATTTCGTTAGTTTTTTATCAATTAATTTATAAATTCAAGATAGAAAGGATTCGTTCGCTTTTCAAAAATGAATTCATAAATTTGTCCTAAATATTTTCCCACATGTGTACAGCTAAAAATAAATCCGCGTTAAGCGAGAATGAAAGTCCCTCTACGCCTAAAAGTATAGGTCAAAAAAGTGCCGAAAGAATTAAAGCTTTACGGAAAAAAAAGTTGGACATTAACCAATTGCTTAAAGATATCCTTAACGGAAATAAAACCGCACTAAGTAGAGGAATCACGCTGGTAGAAAGTAAAAACATAAAACATACCCAACCTGTCAACACCCTAATTGAAGGTTGCCTGCCGCACGCTAACCAATCGGTAAGAATTGGGATTACTGGCGTTCCTGGCGTGGGAAAAAGCACCTTTATTGAAGCTTTTGGGAATTATCTAATCGAAGAATACGGGAAAAAAGTAGCTGTACTTGCCGTAGACCCTACGAGTAGCGTTTCTCACGGAAGTATTCTAGGCGACAAAACCCGAATGGAAGAATTAGTAAAACAAGAAAACGCCTTTATAAGACCTACAGCCTCTGGGGATTCGCTTGGCGGAGTAGCACAAAAAACGAGGGAATCTATCATTTTGTGCGAAGCCGCAGGTTTTGACACCATTCTCATAGAAACCGTAGGTGTGGGACAAAGTGAAACCATGGTGCATAGTATGACCGACTTCTTTTTATTACTGAAATTAGCCGGAGCCGGAGATGAATTGCAAGGGATAAAACGTGGTATTATGGAAATGGCCGATGCGATTGTCATTAATAAGGCAGACGGCGATAACTTGAAACCTGCTCGACAAGCTAAAATGGAATTTAAAAAAGCTCTTCACCTCTATCCTATTAAAAGCAGCGAATGGAAACCCAAAGTATTACTGAGTAGCGCTCTGCAGCAAAAAGGAATCTCGGCGATTTGGGAAATGATTGAAACTTATGTGACCTCTACCCAAGAAAACAACTACTTCTTCCATAACCGGAAAGAACAAAATAAGTTTTGGCTATTGCAAACCATTAATGAACAGTTGAAAAGTAATTTCTACAACCAACCCGAAATAAAAGTAGCGCTACAACAACAACTCTTGGCGATAGAAAACAACGAAACTACCCCTTTTGAAGCAGCGAATTATTTGTTGAGAAAAGCTAAGGAATTGTAGTTTTCACCAAATAATTGCTCTAGTTGAACACTGTACAGGAATAACAGCATATTCAGTATTTAGTAATGCGGAGTAAAAGGAAAAAAGCGGCCGTTGAGTGAAATTCGATAGCCCCGAAACTTCGGGGTGTATCGAAACGATAGCGGTGTTATACAGTGAAAAGTGAAATTGAAGCTAGAAAGCTATTTCGATATTTTCATTTTTAAGCTACAACGGTAAAAAGGAAAAGATTCCTCCTGCGTAGGAATGACAAGTCGAGGAACAGTATAGCATTAAAGCCTTATTCAATTAATGCCAAATTATATAAACCAATCAAATCTCAATTTTAATCCGTAGGGTGTTGTGGTTTTAAATAATTCCTAGAAATCCATTTAAAAAGTTTATAAAAGCCTATTCCTATTAAAATTCCTATGAACATTCCTGTTAGAACGTCACCAGGATAGTGCACGCCTATATAAATGCGACTATAACTTACCACCAAGGCCCAAATTATCAATAAAGGAAAAGCATATTTATAAAAGCGCTTTAGTAAAAATCCCATAAAAATGGCTAAGGCTGTACTACTCGCAGCGTGAGCCGAAAAATAGCCATAGCGTCCGCAACGCACGGCAATGTACCTTCCTTGTTCTATAAAATCTTCTTGGCAAGGTCTAGGCCGTTGAAACCCGTGTTTAAATACGTTGGCCAATTGATCTGTAGATGTAATCATGGCCGCTACCAATAGCATGATCGTAAGCGTTGGCCTTATACCATAGTTTTTATAGAGTAAAAAAAGTAAAAAGGCGTATAAAGGTATGGAAGCAAATTTATTGGTTATAAATAACCAAAAACCATCCCAAGGCGAAGAGCCTAAATTATTAAAGAAAAGAAATATTTCTTGATCTAATTTTAATACTTCTTCCATAGAAATTAATCTTGATAGCGTTCTACTTCTCGATCATAAAACGTGGAAGCTTCTTCAATAAGTGTTTCTGCTTCGCTGGCTAACTCTTCTTCATCGTGAGCATCAAAATCTTCCAACCATTCTACCTCATCGTCTTGGAGATTGATGATAAAACGAGGAAATTGAGTGTGTACTACAAAAATAGCTTCGGGATAATCGGTATTATCTGCTAATAAATATTTTGGGAATTCCATGTAAGCGGTATGTTTTAAACGTTAATTATTTTTTCAAGTCTTCATTTTAGGTATAAATTCAGAAATTTTTCTTACTAGCAGACCTCACAGGTTTTAGAAACTTTTGAGGTGTCCCGTGATACGGAGCTAAAATTGAAAAATTCAGAATAGAATACGATCTACATTACGTATTACTCGTTGCAAATATTCATATTATTTTCTGATTATCTGCTTTCATCTTAAAATTAGTTTTTTTTGCTTCTGAAGTTTCGGAAAAGTACCAGTCTAAATTAATAGATTCTATTCGAACTGTCAAAGCGAAAATTGTAGGGAAACAAAAGCCTCGACGTAAAAAGAACATACTTACACTATGCTTGACACTTGGTGCTTTATAGATTTCTTTGAATTATCCATTGATTACTGGGTTGGTGCTAAGCAAGCTCTGCTTTATCAATCATCTTTTTACTTAAATAAGCAAATCTAAAATACAACATAATTGCGGAAGCCGATAAACCCGCAAGAAGACCTACCCAAATCCCCATACTTCCTAAAGCTTCTGCCTTTCCTGTATAATATGAAATGGGAAAACCAATGATCCAATACGAAATAAAACATATCAATGTGGGAATCTTAACGTCTTGAAGTCCGCGTAAAGCGCCTAGAATTACTACTTGCAAACCGTCACTTAGTTGAAATAAAGCTGCAACGATCAACAATTGGGAAGCTAAGAAGATCACTTCAGCATTGTCTATATAAATAATGGGAAGAATATCTTTCAGCAGAATAAAACCGACGGCAAAAACCGCTTCGATGACAAAAACGAGTAAAAAGGTAGAAATGGCAATTCTTCTAAGTTCTTTAAAATTACCCATTCCTTTTTGATTTCCTACCCGTATGGTGGCCGTTACTCCAATTCCCACTGCAATCATAAAGGTCATGGAAGCTAAGTTGAGCGCCACTTGATTGGCTGCCTGCGGATTGGTTCCCAAAGTCCCCGCCAGAAAGATAGAGGAGGTAAAAATACCAACTTCAAACAGCATCTGTAAAGCCGTAGGAAAACCTAAATCCCATAAGCGTTTAAACACGTGTTTTTGTAAAGATTTCTTAGCCCAAATAAAATACGTAGCAAATTTTTTCTTAGTTTTTAAGATATAGAATAAAAAGAAGAGCATAAAAATTCTGGAAATAAGCGTTCCAATGGCTGCTCCTTCCAATTCTAATCGAGGAAAAATCCACACTCCATAAATCAATAAATAATTAAAAAGTACATTCACTACATTAGCGATAATGGTAGCGTACATCGCATACTTGGTCTGTGAAAGTCCGTCGCCAAACTGCTTAAATGCCTGAAAAATCATAAGCGGAATCAGTGAAAATGCAACAATATCAATATAGGGCATCGATAAATTAACCACTTCTTCGGGTTGATCGAGATGATACAATAGCGGTTTACAGGCCAGCAAGATGAGAAAGAGCAGAATTCCGTTAAGGGAACACATCACAATTCCGTGTTGAAAAAATGATCTTCCTTTCTCCACATCCTTTGAGCCATCTGCTTCCGCAATAAGCGGCGTAATTGCAAAACTAAATCCAATCCCTACCGAAAGTGCTATAAAAACAAGACTATTTCCCAAAGATACCGCTGCCAAGGGAGCAGCTCCCAATTGGCCGACCATAATATTATCTGCCAAACCTACCAAGACGTGACCCAATTGTCCCAACATAACGGGATAGGCAATGTGTAGATTCTTCTTAAACTCTTTGGTATATTGGGATAGTTGCAATGTACAGAAATTTTGGGCAAATATATTTTAAATATGTACAATCCATTCTTGTTTTAAGATAAGTTTTGTGCCTTTTTAAAATATAATGCGGAATAAAATAATACTCTTTTGAGTGCCAAGTTGAGCCTTTAAGAATTCATCTTGACGAGCTCGTCCAAACGGAACGGGCAGACAATCGAGACCTGACGATCTCCCGATTTTAGCCTTTCTTGAGTGAAGATAATTTTATAACTATACCTTAACTTTGCTTAGCACGAGTGGCTATGAAAATCAATTGCAATGTCATTGTCACCGAACTAAAAAGCAACTTCGCTTTCTTTGCTATATTTCAACTTCAGATTGGTTTTAATTACTCAAAATAACATAGATTCCAAGTTTTATGATGACTTTAATATAAAATAAGCAGGAATTGAATAATTTACTAAAAATAAACAAGACAATTTGTACACTCATAAAGTCATTCCTGAAATCATTTTACCTGAAGTAGAAAAGGCGCTTACTTTTTATCCTGAATTAAAGGATGTTCCAATAGAATTTAAGTTTAAAAAAAGCATTAAAAAATCTACCATGCAAGCCCAACCCGTATTCAAGAGTTTTTTTGTACCTCGGGATCAAAGGGCTTATATCATTTTGATTAGCGAGAAATTTCATATTGAAGATGAAGAGTATAAAATTACTGATATGGATAAAGATGTGCTCATTGGATGGATTGGTCACGAGTTGGGACACGTGATAGATTATAAAGACCGTAGCGCATTTGGAATGCTTCTTTTTGGCTTAAAATATCTTTTTTCTCCGATGCATATTAGAGAGGTAGAACGCACCGCCGATACTTTTGCAGTGCAACGAGGAATGCAAGATTACATCCTAGCCACCAAAGATTTTATATTAAATAACACTCAAATATCACCCAAATACAAAGCGCGTATCAAGCGTCTATATATGTCTCCCGAAGAAATTATGGAGTTAGTGAACAAACAAGGACCTAAAGAAACAGAAGAGAAAGTAGATAAAGAGTTGGAAGAAAAACCGAATTAGTAGCATTTCATTTTTTAAACAGGAAAGCCATATCCCGCTAAGTTATATGGCTTTCTTTGTACGCTAAACTAAATTAGTTATAAATAATTTCTATCTAAAATCTTTCACAAACTCTTGAAACTCTTGGAGTTTTTCTTCTTTCATCACCTTTTCCATTTTTACTTGTCCGCCTTTTTTCTTATTGGCTCCGCTCCATTCGTAGAAAGCTTTTAAGGGAAGAACTGTTACTTTAACTCCCTTTAAAGCCTTTCCGCGTGCCACTTTATAATTCTTATTGGCATTTTTTAAATTTTCATCTAATTTTTCAGCGATTTCTTCTTCGGAAACATTTAGATCTGAATCTGAACCTATATACCATTGGTGATAAAACTCATTGTCAATTTTTACGGCTCCAACCGTAAATTCTGGCAATTGTATATCGTAGATTTCTTCTAGTTCTTTAATGGCATCATTCATCTTATTCACAGAAAGCTGAGACCCCACAACATTTAAAAAGAACTTGGTTCTCCCAGTAATTTTAATTTCTGATTTTTCTTTATCTGTAAACGCGATGGTATCACCAATAATGTAGCGCCAAGCGCCAGAAACGGTACTCATAAGCAATACATAATCTACATCTTCCTCTACATCTTCAATACTCATCACGGGTGCTTCTTGTTTTAAAGAACCATCTTCATTGATATAATCGGGTTGAAAAGGGACAAATTCGAAAAAGATTCCATTATCTGTAATCAATTTCATCGACTCGGTTTCGGGGCGATTTTGAAACGCTATAAATCCTTCTGAAGCTAAATACGTATCAATCACCGTGATGGGTTTGCCTAATAAGGCATTAAAACTTTTCTCGTAAGGTTGAAAAGCTACTCCGCCAGAGGTATATACTTTTAAGTTAGGCCAAACTTCGTGAATATTTTCTACCTTATGATGTTCAATTACTTTCTTAAGCATTAATTCCATCCAAGAAGGAATTCCGCTTAAAGCGCCAATATCCCAGGTTTTTGCATTTTTTGCAATGTGTTCTACCCGCTCATCCCAATCGTCAATTTTTGCAATATCTTCTCCTGGTTTATAATATCCCTTAAACCAAAACGGAATGTTACTTGCGCTTATTCCACTAATCTCTCCTTCCAGTTTTCCTTTGCGTTCTTGTAAATTGGTAGAACTTCCCAGCATCATAATTTCTGTTTCAAAAAAATCTGGTGGTAGATCAAAATTAGAAAGTGCGGCTACTTGCTTAATTCCTGCTTGGCGAATAGAATCAATCATATCTTCGGTTACTGGAATACGCTTACTTGTTTTTCCGGTAGTTCCAGAACTCAAGGCATAGTAATCTGGTGATCCTGGCCAAGTAATGTCTTCGCTGCCTTCGTGCAATTGCTGCCACCAACGTTCGTTGAGTTGGTGGTAATCAAAATAAGGTACTTTTTCTTGAAATGTTTTGATGACATCCTCTGACTCCAAAATGCTTGAAAAGTTATAAAACTTTCCAAAAGCAGTGTCTTTTGCTTTTTCTAGAAGTTCTTTTAATACCGTTAACTGATTTTCTTTCACATTACTGTCAGCATCAGAAATACTCCCTGTAACGTCAATCACTTTTTTTATAATCGAGCCTATAATTGCCATACGTATGTTTTTTACCAAAGATAATTTTAAACTTTAATGCATAAAAAAGCCGCCGCATAAAAGTTTGTTAATAAAGCTATTTATATTCCATGGAGTTCTTAAAAACATCTTATGAAATGCTTTTAACTTACTTTTTCAGCATTTCAATAAGAAGTGAAAGAATTTTAGTGTTAATCCTTATAATTTATAGGTTAGAGGTTAGATGAAATTTTGCTTTTAGTTTTTAGTTTTTAGTTTTTAGTTTTTAGTTTTTAGTTTTTAGTTTTTAGTTTTTAGTTTTTAGTTGAAATAACTATTCTTCTTTTAAAGCCGCAATGTATTCATCTATATTTTTTTCTACTTCTGGAGAGACAGAAGGTTCTTGCACATCTTCATATTCTAACAATTTTTCTCTTAAAATTTTTGCCACTAAATATCTAGCTGCTTTTTTGTCATCTGAAGGAATGATGTACCACGGTGCTTTTTCTGTAGAGGTTTTATTGATTGCTTTTTCGTAACAATCTTGATATTCTTTCCATAATTTTCTTTCTTCTAAATCTCCTGGAGAAAACTTCCAATTCTTTTCTGGTCTTTGCAATCGCCTAAGTAAGCGGTGTTTTTGTTCTTCCTCAGAAATGTGAAGAAAAAACTTAAATATAATGGTACCATTATCTACAATTCCTTCTTCAAAATCTCTAATTTCTTCCATTCGAGTTTCCCAGAAATCTTCGTCTATATCTTCTAAGGTATTGATATGCGGAATGTTTTCTCCTAAAATATATTCGGGATGAACTCGAGTCACCAATACATTTTCATACTGTGTTCTATTAAAAACCCCAAACTTTCCTCGTTCTGGTAAGGCTACATAATGTCGCCAAAGATAATTATGACGCAGTTCTCTTTTAGAAGGAGTTTTAAAACTATGCACCACTACTCCACGGGAATTAAAGCCTTGAAAAACTTCTCGTATTAAACTGTCTTTTCCAGAAGTGTCCATTCCCTGCAAACATACCAACACAGAGTATTTTCCGTGAGCATAGAGTTTATCTTGCCATTTTGCCAGTTTCTTTCTCGTCTTTTTTAGAGCTTTCTTTTTTGTTTTTTTATCCGCGTCAAGCGAAATAGAAGTGCTTACTTCACTTATTTTTATAGGTTGTGTAACCTTAAATTGATTTATATTAACGTCTTTCATCATAATTATGGATTAGAATCCTAAATATACAATCTTTAAGACACATTATTTATTTATCTTCGCTCTCTAAAATTATCCCATTGAATATAGATGTTATTATAGACCGCGTTGCGGAAATTTTGAAGGAAACTCCGTCTGCACAAGATATTGTAAAAAAAGGAGCCGATAGAGATCGTAGATTTCATTATTTAGCGACACATATGGTGAACAAAGGCCTAAAGAAAGACGCACTTGTTCTTTCTGAAAACGGCATGGGAATCGCTATTTTATTCAAGACTAGCAAAAAAGACGGTAATTTTTGGAATGATATTTTTCAAGAATTAGGCTTGGTATATAGGGTTACTGGAGTAAAAAATGCATTTAATATCTTAAAAAATCAAAAGTATATTAAAAATCAACGTCCGCAAGAAGGAGAGTATTTATACTGTTGGTTTTGGGGAATTGTTCAAGGAAACCGAGGCGCCGACACCCAAATAGGGAAAGAAATGAAAGATGAATTTTTGCGCAGAGCAGATCTATATAATATCCCGTTATATGCAGAAACTCGCATTCGTAAAAATGTAGTGGTATACCAACGATTTGGTTTTGAACTTTTTCATACCTGGGAACGTCCCGAAGGAGATAAAATGTGGTTCTTACGTTACGTCCCCGAGGCATTAAAAGAAAAGCAAGCAAAAAACTAGAAGTTACTTGCCTGCAAATAATTTTACTGATTTTTCATCAATCTTTTGGGTTGTGCTTAGAATAATTAAGCGTTCTACCACGTTTCTTAATTCTCGAATATTTCCAGTCCAATCATAGTCTTTTAGAAGCTCTAAAGCTTTATCTGAAAATGTTTTCACCGCTGTACCCTGCTCTTTGGCTATTTTTTCGCAAAAATAGTCTACCAATAACGGAATATCTACTTTTCTATCATTCAGTTTAGGGACTTCAATTAAAATCACCGCCAAACGATGGTATAAATCTTCTCTAAAGTTCTTTTCTTTAATCTCTTCTTTTAGATCTTTATTGGTAGCCGCAATCACTCTTACATCTACTTTTATATCGCGATCGCTTCCTACACGCTGAATTTTATTTTCTTGTAAGGCTCGCAATACTTTCGCTTGCGCGGAAAGACTCATGTCTCCTATTTCGTCTAAGAATATAGTTCCGCCATTCGCAGCTTCAAACTTCCCTGCTCTATCCTTATTGGCCGAAGTAAAAGCTCCTTTTACGTGGCCAAAAAGTTCACTCTCAATTAATTCTGAAGGAATTGCGGCACAATTTACCTCTATCATATTTCCTTTAGAACGATTACTTTTTTGATGCAGCCAATGTGCTACTAATTCTTTACCAGTTCCATTATCTCCGGTAATCAATACGCGCGCTTCTGTAGGAGCGACTTTTTCGATCATTTCCTTAATGTTGTCAATTTCGGGAGAGTTTCCTATCATTTGATAGTTTTTGCCCACCTTTTTCTTGAGACGCTGATTTTCTACAACCAATTCCTTTCGGTCTAATGCAATTCTAACCGTATTTAATAAGCGATTTAAATCTGGTGGTTTTGAGATGTAATCAAAAGCTCCTTTTTTCATAGTTTCTACGGCAGTCTCTAAATCGCCGTGTCCAGAAATCATCACCATCGGGATTTCAGGTTTTATCTTTTTAACAGCTTCTAAAACTTCTACGCCATCCATTTTTGGCATTTTGATATCACAAAGCACCAAATCATAATCTTGATCCTTAATTTTTTCAATTCCGGCAAGACCATCTTCCGCCTCATCCAATTCGTAGGTCTTACTTTCTTCAGATAATATTTTCACCAATACTCTACGTATCGCAGCTTCGTCTTCAATTATTAAAATCTTCGGCATTTATATTTTAAATTTTATTCCGGTTCGTATGTAAAATGTATTGTCATTATCTATCACAAAAACATCATCTTTGTTATTGTCCCTAATTCTATATTCATTATAAACGGTATGTCCTCCATAAAGGTAGTATTGCAAATGATCTGTAAAATAAAACTCATACCCCAAACCTACCGTAACATTCGTCATCGATATATTTTCTCCAGGTCTTGAATTTCCTGGAACCGTTACTGGATTTTGAATGTTAGCGAAAAAATTATCTAAACTCGCAAAAGCGTGTAAATGATTTTTTTCATTAAAGGTATACCTTATCAAACTTTTTGGCACTCCCACGGTGTAAGACCAGGTCTCATTCACTTTTTTAAAGTAGTTAATTAATGGAAGTGGATAATTTCTTCCAGGAGTACTGGTGTAAACGAGTCCCACAATCAATCGGTACGGTTTTCCTATAATAACTCCCTTCTCATCTCTAATTTTAACATCATTGATCGCATATACCGCACCTAAATAAATAAGATCATCTTTTTCTAAAGTGGTTTCAAAGGTAGAAGCTATTCTTACACCTCCTCGCGCAGCGATGCGCCAATTGGTATTTTTAATTTTTTTTACATAGCCAAGACTTGCTTCTATACGTTGTGTAGATTCTAATCCTTCCGTCTCGAAGGGTGCACTTTCTCTAAAATCTAAATCTAGTTTACGGTACTCTGCCCCTATTACTAAATAATCTTCTTTAATAGGAATTGGAGCTTGAATAAAGGCTCTAAATCGATTCATAGATTGATCTCCATTACTAAAGGGAACACGCATATATTCTATTCGCGCTAAATCTGTACTTTGTGCCCGAGAGCTATAAGTTGACAGACAAAGTAATGAAACTACTAAGATGCTTAGGCTGAAGGTTTTTTTCATAAAATGTTTAGAAATGATAGTTAGCAAATCTAATATAAATAAATAGAAGGTATCTCTTAAAGGATTAACTTTAATTTGGCGCATTGCAGAATAATTTATAAAAAAATTAATATTTTAACCACTTAAACAATTCCTTATAGCTTGGTTTTTTACCGTACATTAAAATTAAATATATAAGTGTTACTTATCTAAGCTTATATCTAGTATATTAAAGGAATGAATTGAATTAATATCTGCTACTGGTAGCATACGTTTTCTTAATTTATTACCTAGGAATGTACCAGATACCATGTAAATATCCCACATCAAAGTATCATTAAGTCTAGAAGTGTCAGGTTGGTAAACTAGTTTTGAATTTGCTTCTATCATTTGGATTATTATATTAAGACTATCCTTTTTTGCCGTTACAAGATTTGAATACTCTTTTTTATTTATATTTTCAACATCCCAGCTAATATCTTCAAAACAGTTTAACTTATAAATAGAATCATTTTTTTTGTTTTTAGCATAGATAAGGGGATAAGTGGTATAAGACTCTGCTGCCTTCGTTAAAGCAAGATTATCTCTTAAACTATAAACTATAAGAGCATCAGTTTTTTCTGCAAAAGGCTGATAATATTCCATTCTCTCTTCATTACTTAAAAATAATTGTGGGTTCTTGATTCCCAAGAATAGCTTTAAAGCAGGTTGGCACGAAAAAAAGCCTAATATAATTAAGCATATTAGAATTAAATTTTTAATCTTTATTCTCATCTTATTCTTGGTTTGAATTACCAATTTAATAAAAATTAATATTTTAACCACTTAAACAATTGCTTGTAGCTTGGTTTTTTACCGTACATTAAAATTCCTACGCGGTAGATTTTTGCTGCCATCCAAATCACTAAAAATACAGTAGCAAACAAGATACTCAATGAAATCAACACTTCCCACCAAGCGACTCCAAAAGGAATGCGCATAAGCATTACTATAGGTGAGGTTAAGGGAATATAAGAGAAAATGGTAGCCACAATCCCGTGCGGATTTTCAATCACCGAAAAGAAACCTACATAGATTCCTAACATTAAAGGCAAAATCACTGGAAACATAAATTGCTGGGTATCGGTTTCGCTATCTACAGCAGCGCCTATCGCCGCATAAATAGAACTGTACAAGAAGTAACCTCCTATAAAGTAAATTAAAAACGCAACGGTAATCGTTCCTAAGGGTAATCCCATAATATCCCTCACTAACAATTGCATTTCATCTTGATTGACCGCTGTAGCCGCAACCTGCCCGTGAATAGAGGTGTTCTCCATCCCAAAAATAGCAGTCACCGAAAATAACAAAATGCCTCCAAAAATAATCCAAATGAAAAACTGAGTAATTCCTGCCAAGCTAGTTCCTACAATTTTTCCCAACATCAATTGAATGGGTTTTACCGAAGAAATAATAATCTCAACAATGCGATTGGTTTTTTCCTCAATAACACTCCGCATTACCATATTTCCATAGATAATAATAAACATCATTAATAGATAACCCGCAGCTCCGCCAAAGAACATTTTCACATAACTGGCCATTTTTGACGTGGTTTGTCCAGAAAAGTTCTCAATTTTTATATTTACTTGTGCTTTTGAGTTTTCTATAGTAGCAAGATTGACTCCCGTATTCTCTAATTTCCTATTGGAAAGAACTCCGCTTATCTTCTGTTCTAAATCAGATAAAAAGAAATTGCTGGGCGCTTCTTTGGCGAAAAATTCTACGTTGTTAGACAATTCTTCATCGGTTTCTACAGAAGGAATGTAAAGAAGGCCGTAGTATTTTTTTTTATCAACCGAATCTATCGCCGTTCCTAAATCTACATGAGAAAGGTTAAGATAGATCGTATTTTCTTGCTCTGGAAGTTGATCATAAACTATATTAGAAACATCATGAACCCCTACAATTTTCTCTTCGTCATTGTTTAAACTGGTAAGGTACGCGATGAGCATTACCATAGCCACCATAATCACCGGACTAAGAAACGTCATCACCACAAAGGTTTTATTTCTTATTCTAGAGAGGTATTCTCGTTGTATAATAAGTGGAAGCTTATGCATGTTGCCCTACAGTTTTAATGAATATATCGTTTACAGAAGGAATGACCTCCACAAAATGATTCACCTGCCCCAAACTTATTAAATGGTGCAGCAAATCGTTTGCGCTGCTATGATCTGATATTTTTATATGCAATTTGGTATCGTCGTGAATGCTATGATAATGTGCAGAAGTTACTTCAAAATGTTGCTTTAACCCCCCTATAAGTTCTTGTTGCCTCCGCGGACTTATTCCCACTTCGTACGTATTCGATCTGAAATCTTTTTTTATATCTGAAACCTTTCCGTCAAGAATTTTGTTAGACTTATGAATCAGTGCCATATAGTCACACAGTTCTTCTACGCTTTCCATACGATGTGTTGAAAATAGAATCGTCGCGCCATCTTTTTTCAACTGAAGAATTTGATCTTTAATAAGATTAGCATTTACAGGATCAAACCCACTAAAAGGTTCGTCAAAAATGAGCAATTTAGGCTGATGAATTACCGTAACAATAAACTGAATTTTTTGAGCCATTCCTTTGGAAAGCTCCTGAATTTTCTTATTCCACCAATCGCCAATTTCTAATCGCTCAAACCAATATTTTAAACGCTGGGTGGCTTCTTTTTTTGAAAGACCTTTTAACTGAGCCAAATACAATACTTGCTCACCTACTTTCATACTCTTATACAAGCCTCGTTCTTCTGGCAAATAACCTATATGCTGCACATCACTAGGCTGCAAAGGTTCGCCATCTAACAAAATCTTGCCTGTATCTGGCATCGTAATTTGATTGATGATTCGTATAAATGTGGTTTTACCTGCACCGTTAGGACCCAATAAACCAAATATGCTTTGCGCTGGCACTTCTATGGATAAGTTATTAAGAGCTTTATAATTCCCATAAGATTTGGAAACATTTTGAGCGACGAGTAAGTTCTTCATAGTTACTTTTGAAAGGATAAAGGTAATCATACCATATTAAAATAATAGTATCGGTATTAATTCGTTTCGTTTATACTTACTTTTTATTAAAACCTATTACCATAACAAAGGCTATGCTCATCATTTTTAAATTCAATGAAACATATAATAATTCAATTTCTTAATACGACATTAAGCATCTAAATCGAATTAAATGGCCTGTTTTAAAACACAAAACCCACCCTTAAATCTTTTAGAAATAAGGATGGGAAAAAAATTGCTATGAAAAAGAAAAATATCACTATTCACATAGTGATATTCAAATATATATAAAATTTTGTTAATAAATTGAATTAAGAAAACATATCTTTAACTTTTTCAAAAAAGCTTTTATCATTTTTTTCTGGATTTGGTTCAAAATTTGAGTCCCCACTCATCTTTTCAAAAAACTCTTTTTGCTCTTTAGAGAGTGTTTTGGGAGTCCATACATTTACATGCACTAATAAGTCTCCTTTCCCATAACCATTGATACTGGGAATCCCTTTTCCGCGTAAGCGTAAGATTTTTCCACTCTGCACTCCAGGCTCTACTTTAATACGTACTTTGCCATTAACTGTTTGTATTTCTTTAGATGCTCCTAAAGCAGCTTCAGAAAAACTGATGTATAAATCGTAGTGCAAATTATCGCCTTCACGCTGTAATTGCTCGTGTTCTTTCTCTTCTATGGCTACCAATAAATCTCCTGCAATACCATTACCCGGCGCATCATTACCTTTACCAGCTACTTTTAACTGCATTCCTTCTACTACTCCTGGTGGAATTTTGATAGAAACCGTTTCTTCGTGCATTTTTAAACCTTGTGCATCTGCATCGGCAGGTTTTTTATCTATCATTTGTCCAGAACCCCCACATACAGTACAGGGAGAAGCGGTTTGCATTCTACCTAAAATCGTATTGGTTACTCTTGTTACCTGTCCCGAACCTCCACAAGTAGAACAGGTTTTATACGTAGTCCCGTCTGCTTGAATTTTTCTTTTAACTTTTATTTTTTTCTCTACGCCAGTGGCAATTTCTTCTAAAGTAAGTTTCACACGAATACGTAAGTTACTTCCTTTAGCTCGACGTTGACCGCCACCAAAGCCGCCAAAACCGCCTCCGCCGCCAAAGCCAGAACCAAAAATATCTCCAAACTGACTAAAGATATCATCCATATTCATGCCACCAGCGCCACCGCCAAAGCCTCCAGAACCGTCAAAAGCTGCGTGTCCCATTTGGTCGTAACGTGCTCTTTTATCGGGATTGCTCAATACATCATAAGCCTCTGCTGCCTTTTTAAATTTCTCCTCCGCTTCGGTATCATTTGGATTCTTATCTGGATGATATTTTACCGCTTTTTTTCGGTAAGCTTTCTTTATATCGGTTGCAGAAGCGCTTTTGTTTATCTTTAATATGTCGTAATAATCTTCTTTCATCAATTTAATTTTATATGAGAATGCTTATTTTCCAGTAACTACCTTGGGATACCTTATAATTCTTTCTCCTAAAGTGTATCCTTTTTCTACTACATCAACAATCTTACCTTTTAATTTCTTGTCTGGCGCAGGAATTTGTGTAATGGCTTCGTGCAAATCGGCATCAAATTTATCTCCAGATTTTACCGTCATTTCTGCAAGTCCTTTACTCCTTAAAGTTTCTCTAAGCTTATTGCTGATTAACTCTACTCCAGTAAGCAAGCTTTTATCTTCTGTTTTCTGAATTTCATTTAGAGCTCTATCAAAATCATCTAAAACTGGAAGCATCGATTGCATTACTTCTTGGCTAGCCGTTTTAAAAAGCTCTAAACGTTCTTTACCAGTTCTACGTTTATAGTTTTCAAACTCTGCAAATAGACGTAAAAATTTATCTTTCTCTTTTTGTACTTCCAACTTTAATCGTTCGGCTTCAGAAAGCTCTTCCTGCTCTTCTTCCGCGGAAGCGTCATTATTTTCCGCGGAAGCGTCATTATTATCTGCATCTTCTATAGCTTGGTCTAGAGTTTCTTCTACTTGATCTTTCAAAGAATCCTCTTGGGCTTGTGAATTTTTATCTTGGCTCATCGCTTTTCTTATTTTTTTAAACATATTGGCAAATCTACTGCCATTGTTTTAAAAATGTCAAAATGTCACTCCTTAATTTTTAATATTTCTTTATGATTTGATTTGATACTCTTCTCTTAGATTTGTCGCAAATTAAATAACACAAAATCTTACACATGAAAAAAGTATTTTTAAATGCGATGTTAGTTGCTTTTATAGGAATTACGAGTGTTTCTTGTAAAAATGAACCTAAGAATGAAACTAAAGCCAATGAAGCGGAAGAAGTAGCAGTAGCTGCAGATGATGCTCAAGTTTTTATGATTGATGCCAATAACTCAAAAATTGAGTGGAAAGGTGCTAAACCAGGAGGAGAGCATACGGGAACTATTGCTGTTAAGGACGGTAAATTTTCTACGATGGGAGAAAAATTAGAAAGTGGTTCTATTGTTATTGATATGGAAAGTATTACCGTAACAGATTTGGAAGGTCAAGACAAAATGGATCTTGAAGGTCATTTAAAAGGTACTGCGGAAGGAAAAGAAGATCATTTCTTTAACGTTGCAGAACATCCTGTTGCTAAGTTTGAAATCACCAATTTAATGGAAAAAGATGGAAAAACTTGGTTGTCTGGAAATTTAGTAATGAAAGGTAATTCTAAAAATGTAGATATTCCTGTAAATTATTCTATGAAGGATGATGGAGAAAAATTAATGATAGAAAGCGAACCTTTTACAATTGATAGAACACAATGGAAAGTGAATTACGGATCTAAATCTGTGTTTGACGATTTAAAAGAAAAATACATCAACGATAAAATTGAAATTAAATTTATGGTTGAAGCTAAAAAAGCTTAATTCATTTTAATCCTATAGGAAAAGCCACAATTTTTAAAATTGTGGCTTTTTTTTATTTTAGAATGTCTTTTAATGCAGGAAGAATGTGACTGTAATGGTATTTAAACCCGTGAGCATCTATTTTTTGATTGCTCACCAATTGACTAGCCAGTACTATTGTTGCCATCTCTCCTAAAATTAATTTGAGCATAAACGCTGGTACATTGGGCATCCATAAATTCTTGTTCAGTACTTTGGCAATACTATTGGTAAGCTTTTTATTAGTAACTGGATTAGGAGCAACGCCGTTATATACACCCTCTAAGTCTTTTTCTAAAGCAAAAAGAAATATTCTGGCGAGGTCTTCAATATGTATCCAAGACTGCCATTGCTTTCCACTTCCTAAGGGAGAACCAAAACCATTTTCTATAGGCTCTTTCATTTTCTGTAGAGCACCTCCACCTTCGCCTAAAACTACTCCAATTCTAATTTTGGCAACCTCTATTCCCAATTTTTGAAATTTATTTACCGCTCGCTCCCATTCAATAACCACATTTCCTAAGAAATTATCGGCTACGTTGGGACTGTCCTCGTGGTAAAGCTTGGTCAAACTGTCTGGATAAATCCCAATGGCACTTGCAGAAACGATTTGTGTGACTTTATTTTCTTTTTTATCCAATAAGTTATAAAGTACATTAGCGCATTCTACCCTACTATCTATGATGGCTTTCTTTTGTTCATCTGTCCACCGTTCTGCAACACTAGCGCCCACAAGATTAATAATCTTATCTACACCTTCTATGCAGTTTTCATCAATTTTATTTTCCTTAGGATTCCAATAGAATCCTTTATAGTTTTGGGAATTTTCTATCTTCTCCTTACTTGTAGTAAGGTAATATACTTCTATACGTTTCTCTAAGCAAAGCTTTGTGATGGAGGATCCTATTAATCCTGTCGCACCGGTTATTAATACCCTCATGTTTTTTATTGGAAAGTAGTCATTTACAAGCGTGACCTACCCAGGTTTAATACAGCTTTAACAACCAAAAATTAAACTTTATGATTAAATTATAAATTCCCTTTCGTTGCGCGCAGCATTTCTCTTTTTCCTGGAGGACCTTCGAGTCTTTCTACTGTATAACCAACTTCTTGCAAAGCACGCCTTACGCTTCCTTTAGCCGAATAGGTAACTAGAATTCCGTTTTCTTTTAATGCTTCATACATTTTTTGAAACATAGCTACATCCCATAATTCGGGTTGTACTCTGGCACCAAAAGCATCAAAATAAATAAGATCAAATTCGTTTCTATTCTCAATCTCATCAAACATTTTTTCTTGCTTGATCAATTGAAATTGATCGTGAACTTCAAAATTCTCTTCCCAGTCTCCCTCATGAATATTTTGAAAATACACTTCCGCGGAAGCGTGATCTAAAGCAGTAGCATAATTAAGCTGCGACATCTCTTGTAAAGAAACAGGATAACCTTCTACCCCGCAATACTCCACATTTCTATCTTGATTTTTTGCTTCTAGACTGGTGATGAGTGCGTTTAAACCGGTACCAAATCCTATTTCTAGAATTTTAATAGGAGAAATCTCTTTGGGGAAGTGATTAAATCCTGTTTTAATAAATACATGATAAGCTTCTTGAATAGCGCCGTGTTTGGAATGATATTGCTCATTCCATTCGGGTATATGGATGGTTGTAGAACCATCTGCGGTAGTCATTATCTCTCTTTTCAAAACTTAACGGATAAGCAATTTCTTAATTCTTGGTATGGGTCCCGTGCATTTTATTTGATGGCAACTAATACACATATTGATAGCCTTGTTGTAGTTTTCTTTTTGCTGAAGGCTATCGCCAATTAAATTCTCCTCATATTCTACGTACAGTTTTGCCTTTCTTTCATATTCGGCATCGCGGTCTGTACTATCTGTCATTCTTGCGTAAAAAAGCTTTGACAAATCGTAGTGTAGAGAATCTACTTTTTTGCCTGCTTGGATTTCACCTTTTATACGCTGGTGATCTACGTACATATTTTCCATAAAAGCAGCCATTTCAGACATTTGATATAGCTGAAAAGGCTCCTCTTTCTTAATTATATCCTTTTCTTTTTTGTCCTCCGTCTTGTTATTACAAGCAATCAAACTACTTAAGAAAACAAAGTAGAATATTTTCTTCATGATTACTCTTGCGTGGGCTCTTCCATTAAAACTCCGGTTGCCATAAAAGCATATTCTGTTTTAGACTCTGTAATTGCCGCTATTTCTTCTTTAGATTTGCCAGCATCTTTTGCGTAATGTCTCAATTCATCTACAGAAGTTTCGGTTACAAAAGCTTTACCTTCTAGAATAGTTTCTCTTTCTTCAGCATTTAATGGTACAAAAAAACTGTAGTCTTTAAAACGAACAAAAGAAGTTAAAGAATCATCTAATTTTACAGACATCCAACATCCTTTTTTCTTACAAACCTTCTCTACCTCTGTCTTAAACTTCACGTCTAGGGTGTCTCCAGTTTTCATAGAAGTAAATTTCTCTTTCATTTCTGAAGCTGAAATCACACCTTCCTTATCTATTTTTTCTCCGAAACTGGCATAAGAAATATCTGCACTTGCAATAATTTCTTTTTGCTTCTCATCTTGCATTTCATTGGAAGCATCCTTTTTCTTAGTATTGTCTTGGCAAGCTATAAGAGCCAAGGCGCTGAACATTAAAACTAATTTTTTCATAATTTAAACCCTTATCAATGATTTGTTTATATTTGCGAAATTAAGAAATACATTAGTTTTTCTTATGTCTTTATTTTAATACTTTTGTAAAAATTAAATAATATTTCATGAATACTCCACAAAAAGGCCTTGATATTACTAAGGCTAAGTCATCCCGTTTAGACCAAGTAGATTTTGATAATTTAGTTTTTGGTAAGTCTTACGCAGATCATATGATGATTTGTGATTACAAAGATGGAGCATGGCAAACGCCAAAAATTTTGCCTTATGGACCTATGGAAATAGAGCCTTCTTCCAAAGTTTTTCATTACGGACAAGCAGTTTTTGAGGGCATGAAGGCTTTTAAAGATGACGATGATAAAGTATGGCTTTTTAGACCTGAAGATAATTTTGAACGCATCAATATTTCTTCTAAGCGTATGGCTATTCCTGAGTTTCCTAAAGATTATTTTTTTAATTCTTTAGAAACTTTGTTAGATTTGGATCAAGAGTGGGTAAAGAAAGGAGAGGGTAACTCGCTATATATTCGTCCGTTTGCGATTGGAACAGAATATGGAGTTTCGGCTTCTCCCTCTAACGAATATAGGTTTATGATTATTTGCTGTCCTGCGAAAGCTTATTATGCTACGCCAGTAAAAGTTTTAATATCTGATCATTATAGTAGATCTGCCGACGGAGGTGTAGGTTATGCAAAAGCTGCTGGAAATTACGGTGCTTCTTTCTACCCAACTAATTTGGCTAAAGAAAAAGGTTATCAACAAGTAATTTGGACCGATGCTAATACGCACGAATATTTAGAAGAAGCAGGAACTATGAATGTTTTTTTTAGAATTGGTGATACATTAATTACCGCTCCTACCAGTGATCGTATTCTAGATGGGGTTACCCGTAAAAGCATTATTCAATTAGCGAAACATGAAGGAATTGATGTGGAGGTTAGAAAAATAAAAGTGAGTGAAATTGTAGAGGCTGCTAAAAATGGAAGTCTTAAAGAGATTTTTGGAACAGGAACCGCAGCGACCATCGCTCAGATTTCTGGTTTTGAACAAGACGGCACTTTTTATGACCTTCCAGAAGTAGAAGATGCTTACAATGTAAAGCTAAAAAAGAAACTTCAGGATATTCAAGCCAATAAGGCAGAAGATCCTTTTAATTGGCGCTATGCCGTTAAGACTTCATAATATCTAAAGCGCTGTAATTACGGCGCTTTTTTTTTCTGTAAAAACGCGTTCTAGATTCAGTTTGAACCAGTGGAGTGCTTTTTTATAATTTTTCATCGTTCCAAAATATGGGTTTCCCTGAGTCAGCTTTCCTGTTTCAGATTGATACTCTTACTATTTTTCCTTCAGTAGAATTTAACATGTGAAGTAATTAAATCTTCCAAATGCTTCGTGAAATTATTTTACCGCATCAATTCTTTCCTTCATAAGTTTTATAGTCTTAATTTTGCATAAAAATTATCTGTATGTTTTCCCAAGGACAACTTTTTTTTGCGGGCTTTTTTGTCGTAGCTTTTGTTATTATTATAATAATTAGCTATCGTAAAGATTTAAAATTACATAAAAAATACTATAAAGGCAGCCTATTCGTTCTCTTGGGCTTTCTGATTTTTATTGGGTTTTTATTTGTGGTTAAAAAATTCTTGCAATAAGTTCATTTTTCTTTTTTAAAATAAGAATTATGTATCTTCGTAAGCCTAACCAAGCTAATGAAAGCAACTATACTATTAGATCAAAAAGAAATTCATGTTAACCTTAATGAGCCTATAGATATTTCTTTAAGGCTTAGCGCCGAAGAAAATAATCCTACGGCTTGGTATTTGGATGCCCCAAAAATTCAACCTGTGCAAGATGGCGATTGGATTGCGAAAGTAAGTGAAGGCGCTTCGGTTAATTTTAATAACATCGCATTTAATCCGCATGCCCACGGAACCCACACGGAATGCGTCGGACATATATCCAAAGAGTTTTATAGCATTAACGATTGTTTACAGCAGTTTTTCTTTTCGGCCAAAGTGGTTAGCTTAACGCCAGAAGCTCGTGGAGAAGATTTGGTCTTCAGCAAAAAGCAAATTGAAAAACATTTCCGTAAAGGAGAAGCAAAAGCTATTGTTATTAGAAATTTACCCAATTCAGAAAAAAAACGAAGCATGCATTACAGCCACACCAATTGGCCTTATCTTTTGGAAGAAGCGGCACTTTATTTGCGAGCTTGTGGCGTAGAGCATTTGCTGATTGATTTACCCTCTGTAGATAAAGAAAAAGACGACGGGAAGCTATTGGCACACCACGCCTTTTGGGATTATCCCAATAACACCCGACTTAAAGCTACAATTACTGAAATGATTTATGTGCCTCCAACGGTGGAGGATGGAAATTATTTACTTAATTTACAAATCGCATCGTTTCACAATGATGCGAGCCCAAGCAAACCGGTGTTGTACAAAATTGAATCTTAACTTATGGAATTACTATTTATAGGCCTTGCTGCCGGAGCCATTGTTGCCTATCTCATCTACTCATTTTTTAATAAGAGTAAAAAGAAGGAAAAAGAGCAACAGCAATCTGTGGTGTTGATGGAGAAAATTAGAGCGGTTTGTAAATTTATTACGGTAGAAGGAGATTTTTCTGAAATTTACCATTACGCCAATGTAAAAGACAAATGGCTCAACTTATTTTTAGGAAGCAAAAAAGCCTTGGTGCTTATTGAAGCGAAAGCGCATATTGGATTTGATTTGACCAAAATAAAAATGAATTCTGATGTGGAAAAGAAAACTATTATTTTAAGTAATTTTCCTCTCCCCGAGCTTTTATCTATTGAAACAGATTTTAAATACTACGATAAAAAAGAAGGCTGGGCCAACCCGTTTACTTCTTCAGATTTAACTGATATTAACCGGGAGGCTAAACAATATATTGTAGAGAAAATCCCAAACAGCGGCTTGCTAAACGAAGCTTCTAACCAAGCTTTAGAAACCATTCAGCTTATGGAAAAACTGGTAGAAACCATCAACTGGAAATTGGATTATTCTTCCTTAGAAATAGGAAATAACACGACAGCTCCTTTACAAGATAAGAGAAAAGATGCCATCGAAAATTTGTAAGTATGGAAATTGATGAATTAAGAGATTACTGCCTCTCCAGAAAAGCCGCTACAGAAGATTTTCCTTTTGATGAGCACATCTTGGCATTTAAAGTAAAGAACAAAGTATTTGCTTTAACCAACCTAAAAAAATGGGAAAAAGGAGATCACAGTATTAACTTAAAATGTGATCCAGAAAAAGCCATCGGACTCCGTGAGAAATATCCTGAAGAAATTTATGGAGGTTACCATATGAACAAAAAACATTGGAACACCGTAATCCTTAACGGACCTCATTTTACAACTAAAAACATTCAAAGTTTTATTAATCACAGCTACGAGCTCGTGGTTAGCAAGCTGACTAAAAAACAAAAAGAAGAGTTGAAGAGTCATCAATCCAATTGAGATTTTAATATTTGAATATGTTCATCTAAATTTTGACTGCAATTACTTTGAACTATCAAGTTATTATTTTCATCTAAGATAAAGAAATCTGCATACCCCATAGATTTTTGATTACAGGAATCACATAAGTTTTCTACTACTCTTTTATATTTTTTATTATTAAAAATAGCTGAGTCATCTATTATATATACAGGAATTTGATATCCCTTAAAAAATAAATAGTCTTGTAAATATTGCTTATTTTTTTTATTCCCAAAACTTACGACAAATAAATCAAGATTTGATATTTGCTCTTTATAAAAAGTATTGATAGTAGGCATCGATTCTACATTATACGGGCATCCTGTTTTAAAAAAATAAACAACTTTTAGTTTCTTTTTAGAACTAAACACTAATTGCTTAAGATCATCAATAGATAAAACATCAAAACTTAAAACAGGTTTTGTTTCAGTATTTATATTTTGTGCCTTGATATTTATAAACACTAATAATATAGCTAAAAAAAGAGTTAGTTTTTTCATTGATTAGAGACTTTTAATAAATGTTCTCTTTTTTCTTTTGACATATTCCAAGAATCTTGAAAATCCATATTTAATAAAACTATATGTATATTTTCGTCTCTATCTGTTTGTTGCCTTTGCAGAACTTTATACCATTTAGAAAGTTCTTTTACACTATCTGGTTTTTTAAGAAAAAGAGCCCAGTTTAAAACAAAATAATAATCTACTTTATCTTTTTTAACTATAGGTTCTTGAGTTTTATAATTAACCAAATTATTAAACCAATCATCTACAAGAATTGCTTTTTTAGAAGGTTTATTCTTTATTTTCTTAAAGTTAGAAAGCTTTTTCTCTACTTCGTAAGGTTCAATACTTTCCAAATAAAGACCTTTATCATTAAAAACGTGAACTAGCGGACCTGCCAAATAACCCTCATTATTAAATTTTATAAATGCTTCAAAATCATTAAAAACGAACACATCCTCATTTTTAAAATCTAACGCATGAGTGTTGACATATTCTTCTATTGTTTGGCTGTTTTCAAACTTAAATCGATCTTCGTTTTGTGCATTTATATTTAAAAATGTCAGCAAAAATAAGCTAGTTACTTGCATTACTTTAATATAATAATTCCTCATAATTCCTAATTAATTTATAAAGATACTTATTTTAGCAGAAATATTGTAAAAGCAACCATGCAAGACCCACATACCACCTATTCTTCTTATATTCTCACGTACAGTTACCAACTTAAAAAACTAAAACAACAACTTTTTGTATCTAGCATGCTGAGGCTTGTTCTTTTTTTGCTTTTAGCTTTTTTAGTGTATCACTTCTTTGGAAACACCAAAGTAATTGTTGGGACTGTGATTGGTGCGATTATCGGATTTATTTTTTTAGTATCGAGGCACGCCAACCTTCAGCAGAAAAAGAAAAAGTTAGAGGCTTTAATTGGCATTAATGAAACAGAAATCAAAGTTTTAAATCGGGATTTTCAGGAGCTCCCTACTGGGGAAGAATTTGCAAATTCACTTCATCATTTTAGTCAGGATATAGATTTATTTGGGAATCGCTCTTTCTTTCAATACCTCAACCGGTCTGCTTTAGCTTCAGGAAAAAAGAAATTAGCGCAACTTTTAACCAGTAACCACATCAATTTTATTCCGAAGAAGCAAAACGCAATTCAAGAACTTGCCGAAAAAGTAAAATTTAGACAAGAATTTTCTGCGGTGGCGCAATTGGTAAAAGTAGAAACCAGCACACATATCATTTTAAATTGGCTCAAGCAATACAAAACTTTTGTGCCTTCGTTTATTTCGTGGCTGCCCAAAGTTTTTTCTGTACTTTCTATAGCAGTAATTGCGGCTTATTTTACAGATTTAATTTCGGGATATATTTTATTAGGATGGATGATTTTAGGTTTAGTGATCACCAGCAGATACCTAAAAAACATTAATGAGCTTTCTTCTCGGGTGAGCAAAGTGCAAGAAACCTTTAGACAATATTATCAATTATTAGCGCTACTAGAGAAAGAAGAGTTTAGCAGAGAATTATTAAAAAAAGAAAAAGAGAAAATCATCAATGATAAACACAAAGCCTCACAAACTTTAAAGCGTTTTTCTAAGGCAATTGACGCCTTAGACCAGCGAAATAATTTACTCTTTGGCGTTTTTGGAAACGGATTTCTACTTTGGGATTTACAACAATCTTTGAAGTTAGAACGGTGGATTGTGAATCACCGTCAAGAAGTGGACGAATGGTTTCAAGTAATCGACTTTTTTGATGCGTACAATTCTTTGGGGAATTTTGCCCTGAATCACCAAGAATATGTGTTTGCTATTATTAATGAAGATGAAAATACCATAAAAACCACTCAAGCGGTGCACCCTTTAATAGATCCTGAAGAGGCGGTCACCAACGATTATCAAATCAAAAAGGAAGATTTTTTTATCATTACGGGTGCCAATATGGCGGGAAAAAGTACCTTCTTAAGAACGGTTTCTTTACAAATCATGATGGCTAATATAGGTTTACCTGTTTGTGCTAAAACTTGTGAATACTCGCCCATTAAATTGATTACGAGTATGCGCACCGTAGATAGTTTGGCAGACGAGGCTTCTTATTTCTTTTCAGAATTGACGCGTCTAAAATTTATCGTGGAAGAAATTAAAACAGATCGTTATTTTATTATTCTGGATGAGATTTTAAAAGGAACCAACAGTACTGATAAAGCCATTGGTTCTAAAAAATTTATAGAAAAATTAGTCGGTTCTCATTCTACAGGCATTATTGCCACACACGATTTAAGTCTTTGTGAGGTATCTAAAGAATTACCTCAGGTGAAAAATCATTATTTTGATGCTGAAATAGTAAACAACGAACTCTTTTTTGATTATAAATTTAAAGATGGAATTTGCCAGAATATGAATGCTTCTTTTTTGCTTAAAAAAATGGAAATTGTAGATTAATATGGATTCACTTACCCAAATCGTTTTAGGAGCTGCTGTAGGAGAAGTAGTTTTAGGAAAAAAAGTAGGCAATAAAGCCATGTTGTATGGAGCTATTGCGGGTACCATTCCAGATTTGGATGTATTAGCCTCCCACTTCACCCATACCGTAAATGCGCTAGAAATACATAGAGGCTTTACGCATTCTATCTTTTTTTCGGTGTTATTTGCGCCTATTTTTGGCTGGCTGGTTTCTCGTTATGAAAAATTAGGTTCTTTTAAGGAATGGTCTTGGTTATTTTTTTGGGGCTTTTTGACTCATCCCCTACTCGATGCCCATACCACTTGGGGAACGCAATTGTTTTGGCCGCTCGACCTGAGGTTAGCGTATAAAAATATTTTTGTCATCGATCCTTTATATACCATTCCGTTTTTAATTTGTGTGATTTGGGCCATGCGATTACCTAAAGAGGCCACTAAACGAAGAAAAATAAATCACTTAGGACTCATTTTAAGCTCCTCGTATTTAATAATTACACTTCTTCTAAAAGCCTATACGTATCCAAAATTTATACAAGCTTTAGATAATCAAGGAGTTAATTATACTTCCGTACAAACCAAACCTTCTGCTTTTAATAGCATTTTATGGACGGCGAATGTAGATACGCCAAATGCCTACCTCATTGGGCATTACTCGATTTTTGATACTCAGCCTATTAAATTTGCTAACTATCCCAAGCAACATCAACTACTCGGAGAACTTAAAGAAGAAGAAAAAGTACAACAACTTATTAAAATTACTGAAGGCTGGTATACCATTACTCAGAAGGAAGAAGGCTTATTTTTTAATGATCTAAGGTTTGGCGTCTTAGGTTTTTCTCCTACAGAAGATAAGTTTGTTTTTAGCTATGAACTTATAGGAACTCCAACAGGTATAAAGGTAGAAGAAGTCGAAAAAGACAGAGAACAAGCCAAAGAGTTAATGGGAGAATTAGGAAATCGCATCTTAGGAAATTAATACTTACTGAAGTCGCATTTTCTTCAAATCCTACTTTTGTGAGTTTCTTAACTTGAAGTTAGTCTAAAAAAATCCAAATTAGCTTAAAATATGAGGCATGAACAAGCGGCAGCATCGAAAAAGATTTAAGAAGAAAAGATATATAATCCCTATAGCACTTATTATTTTACTCATTGCGTTTCGCCTGTATCTACCAACTTTGGTCAAGAATAACCTCAATAAAGTTTTAGCAGATATTCCTGGTTACCACGGTGCAATTGAAGACGTAGACCTTTCTTTATGGCGTGGTGCTTACCAATTGGAAGGCTTATACCTCAATAAAATAACTGCTAAAAGTGAAGTCCCATTTTTAAACTTCCCAATGACCGATATTTCTATTGAATGGAGGTCTCTCTTTAAAGGTAAAATTGTAACCGAGATTGAGATGCACAATCCAGAAATTATTTATGTTCTAGAAGATCAAGAAGAAACTCCTAATGAGGGAGAAGCAGATACCGAAGATTGGACAAAAGCTTTAACAGATATTGTTCCGCTAGACATTAATAGTTTTGATATTTATAATGGGAAACTTGCTTTTGTACAGTTAGAATCTGACCCTAATATTGATTTAAGCATTCATAATTTAAGACTAAGTGCTAAAAATTTGCGCAATGTAAAGCAGACAGAAAAAGTGCTTCCGTCTACGATTACGGCTACCGGAACAAGTATTGGAAATGGGAAATTAAATTTGGACGGAAAAATTAATCTTATTAAAGAAATACCAGACCTAGATATGTCTCTTTCCTTGGAAGACGTAGATGCAACAGCCTTAAATGAGTTTACTAGTTTTTATGCCGGTCTAGATTTTGAAAGTGGAACTGTTGGTGTTTTCACTGAATTTGCTATTGCAGACGCTCACCTTAAAGGATACGTTAAACCTCTTTTAACCGATACCAAGTTAATAGGAAAAGAAGATGGCTTTTTAGAAACGTTATGGGAAGGCTTTGTGGGCGTTTTTAAATTTATTTTGAAAAATCAAGGTACCGATACGGTGGCTACCAAAGTGCCAATAGAAGGGGATTTTAGTGAAGCAGGAACCAAAATTTTACCTACCGTTTTAAATATTTTTAAAAATGCGTGGATTCAGGCGTTTACGGGAAGCGTTGATGGTAATATAGAATATCAAGATGCTTTTAAAGAAAGTAAAAAAGACGATAAAAAGAAAGCTAAAGAAGAACGTAAGGAAAAGCGTAAAAAGGAAAAAGAAGAAAGAAAAGCAGAAAAAGACAAAGAATAGTTCAATTAAGTTAAAAATTTCGCTTCCGCGGAAGCAAAACTAGTACGTATCTATTAGAAATTTTAAAGTAGAAACTCTAAAAAACGGCTATCTTTACTTTTTATAAAATTATTATGAGCTTAGACCAAGATTTAATGCAACGCGCAGATTCTAAATGTGAACTCTGCGGAAATAAAGAAAACCTAGAAATTTACGCTGTTCCTCCAGAAGAAAAACTCAAGGTAGATACCACAGTGCTTACTTGTGAAACTTGTTTTGATCAATTACAAGATCCTGAAAAAATAGAACCTAACCATTGGCGATGCCTTAACGATAGTATGTGGAATACCACTCCTGCGGTACAAGTAGTAGCTTGGCGCATGCTCACCTGTTTAAAAGATGAAGGTTGGCCGCAAGATTTGCTAGATATGATGTATATGGAAGAAGATACGTTAACTTGGGCGAAATCTGCTGGCGTAGAAGAAGAGGAAGCTCCAAAAGGATTGGTACATAGAGATAGCAACGGAGTTGTGATAGAAGCGGGTGACACCGTTGTTCTCATTAAAGATTTACCAGTAAAAGGTTCTAGTATGGTGGCAAAAAGAGGTACGGCTGTACGAAGAGTCTCTCTGGTTCACGATAATGAAGAGCATTTGGAAGGAAGAGTTGACGGACAACAAATTGTTATTCTTACCAAATTTGTTAAGAAAATGTAAGCAAAATTTTTGCTCCTATTATAAATTTAAAAATCCGTCTTAATGCTAATAGTTTAGCTTGGAGACGGATTTTTTTATGCAAATATATTATTTAAAGAATCTTTACAAAAACTCTTTAATGTCGTTGCTTAAGTCCAACACTTCTAATTGAGGAAGTTTATTTTCTAAAATACTGCTTCCAGCCGCACTTCTATATCCTGCGGCACAATGTACCACAACAGGTTTATCTGTAGGAAGTTCATGCGCTCTTTCTCTTAGTTCGTGTAGCGGTATGTTGATAGAACTTTTAAAAGGCTTATTTTCTTCTACTTCGGGTTTGTTTCTAACATCTACAATGGTATAATCTTTTTCATTTCCTTTTAACTTCTCTCCCGATATTTTTGCTGAAGTTTTTAATAAGCGATGCTCAATAGTAAGTATTCCCTTCAGTTGTTTTTCGTAACCAATTTTTGCAATTCGTTCTAGATTTTTATCAAAATTAGTCACTGAATCTACCACTAAGTAAAATGGTTCTCCCGGTCTAACAATTGCTCCCAACCAAGTTTCTAATTTTTGTGCTTCTCTAATGGCTTCAATATTAATACTATTAGGCAAATGACCTGCTTTAAAATCTTCTATTGCTCTGGTATCTACCACCGTAATATTTTGATCTACTTGAGATCTATTGATGAGTCGAAATACTTCTCCTAAACTTTTTTCTATATTGCTGGCTCCTACTTTATTGGTATCAACATCAAAACCAAAATAATGCGGAATCATAGGTTGGTCTTTTAAAATTTCTTGAACAAACTCTTCTTCGGTTTGCTCTTTAAAAGCCCAATTGCTTAAACGTTCTTGTCCTAAAGTGGACGAAGAAGCATCACTCATATTTTTTCCGCAGAGAGAACCTGCTCCGTGTGCAGGATAAATTACGGTTTCGTCTGGTAAATCATTAAATTTTGTCGTTAGCGTATCGTACATAGCTTTCGCTAGCTCTTCTCGCTTTGCCCGCATATTTCCTGCTTTCTCTCTTAAATCTGGTCTACCTACATTTCCTATAAAAATCGTGTCGCCTGTAAAAAGTACTTTTTCATCTGCTTCTTCTGCCAAAATACAAATACTATCTGGCGAATGTCCTGGAGAATTAATGGCAGATAATTTTATGTTTCCAATAGAAAAATGATCGCCATCATCGAATTTATTATGAGGATACTCTGCTCCTAATAATTCACTTACATAAATAGTCGCTCCGGTTTCTCTATGAATTTGCAAATGGCTGCTTACAAAATCGGCATGCGGATGTGTTTCTATCACGGCTACAATCTTAGCGTCTTGCTCTTCCGCGTAAGCGTAATATTGCTGCGGATTTCTTGAAGGGTCTATTACTGACATTTTACCATCTGAAACTATGGCGTAAGAATAATGCGCTAATGCCTTGTCGTTAAACTGTTTAAGTGTCATCTTATTAATTTTTATAATGTTTCTTCTGAAAGGGATGCATGGTTTGATGGACAAATCCACCTGGAAAATCTTCATCTCCTTCAAAACCTAATTCTATATTTTTTCCGTTTTTCGGAATATAAGCGGTTCTAAATAAATAGTCCCAAATGCTAAGAGAAAGACCAAAATTCATTCCTTTCTTAAATTTCTCTGGCAATTCTTTAGAATGGTGCCAAATGTGCATTTTTGGATTGTTGATAATATAGCCAAAATAACCGTAACTCCAACCTAAATTAGCGTGATTAAGATGCCCTATAAAAACGGCAAACATATGTACCACAAAAAATTGCTGAATTCCAAAGCCAATCATTGCCAAGGGAATATATTGCACCGATTTATAAAAGATAGTTTCCATAAAATGGAATCTAAATTGCGCGGCAAAGGCCATTTCTTTTACACTGTGGTGCACTTTGTGAAATTCCCACAACCACGGTCGGCGGTGTAACTGTCGGTGTACATTCCATTGTATGAAATCGGCAATGACAAACATAATGAGCAGTTGCACCCATTGCGGAAAGTGTTGCACCTCTATAGCCACCAGATTCGTAATCCCAAATAAAGATAAAACATCATTAAACAATTCTACGCCCACATTAGAGATGGCATTGTAGCCTACTAGTGAAAACAGAAAGAAATTAAAGAGAATATAGAAACTGTCTAACCAAAAATCTTTTCTTAAAATACGCTGATTTCTTCTCCACGGAATCACAATTTCTAAAACCCAAACCAAAAGTGATAATCCTATGAGCCAGTAGAAATAATTGTATAAAGAGGGATTAGCTATTTCTTCTACCAAATAATTGAAATAACCCGTAAAAGAATCTTGTATTATTTTAAGATATTTGTTCAAATCTAGCGCTGTTTTTTCTCTGTCTATCTCAGTAAGACTTTTCTTACGTAACACATTCAGTTTATTATCAACTTTCCTAAGCTTTAAAAAAGTCTAGATGAAATTTATGGGTGCAAAAACCATACTTATTATCTCTTTTTAGAAATTAATTTTACAATTCCTAAGTTTTCTACACCTATATAAATAAAGCCGTCATCTGCTTGATGAATACTTCTTACTCTTCCTACATCTTCCAATAATTTTATTCTTTTGGTCACTTTCTCGCCTTCTAAAGCTAAAAATTCTAGGTATTGAAACTTTAAAGAACCCACTAAAAGTCCGCCTTTTAATTTTGGATATTTATTTGAAGTTACAAAAGCCATTCCGCTGGGTGCGATACTGGGTACCCAATAATGTATGGGTTGCGTCATTCCTGGCGCGCTCGTTTTATCTGTGATGCTCGTACCGCTGTAATTTTTACCATAAGTGACGATTGGCCAACCATAATTTGCTCCCTTTTTTACAATATTTATTTCATCGCCGCCTTTTGGACCGTGTTCGTGCAGCCAAATTTCTTTGGTTTGTGGATGCACTTCCATTCCTTGCGGATTTCTATGTCCGTAGCTAAAAATAGCTTTTTTCGCTTCCGCGGAAGTGTAAAAAGGATTGCTTTTGGGAATACTTCCGTCATCGTTTAAACGGTAAATTTTCCCTCCGTCACGAGTAAGATCTTGGGGATTTTCATCTCGATTGCCTCGTTCTCCTATAGAAAAATAAACGTGATTTTCTTTATCAAATACAATTCTGCTTCCAAAATGTTGTCCTCTAGTTGTGTTGGGTGTGGCTTTGTACAAGAGTTCTTTTTGTACTAAACTCGCGTTTTCTAATTTGGCTCTCATCATAGCTGTATTACCGCCTTCCGTATTCCCTTCCGCGGAAGCGTAAGTAATATAAATCCATCCGTTATCACTATAATTAGGATGCAAAGCAATGTCTAAGAGACCGCCTTGTCCTTTTTCATACACCTGAGGAACATTTTTAATACGTGTTTTTTTATTATTTTTTACCAGCAACAAATCGCCTTTCTTTTCGGTAATTAGCATAGATTTATCTGGAAGAAAGACAAAACCCCAAGGATTTTGAAGATCATCTACTATAACTTCGTAGGTGTATGTGGTGCTTGGAGTTTGTACTTTTTTTTCATTCTCCGCTTTTTGTATTTGTCCGCATGCAACAAAACAAATCAGTAAAGCAGGAATAAAAAGAGATTGTATTTTCTTCATTTTTTCTTTTAAAAGTAATGAAAATAAGCAAAACAAAGCCTGAACTTTGTATTTAAATGCAGAATCTCTCACTGAAGAATTAGATTATTTCTTAACTGAATCAGGAGTCTCGCTAACAGTAATTTTCTTGGGCAATTTGATCTTATTATATAAAAAAGCCTTTCCGTTTTTGACGGAAAAGCTTTCATTATATATCAAAAATATAGGTTTAAATTACCTCAGCATCGATTACAGTATCGTGCAAATCTTCTGCGCTAATTCCGTTGAAAACGTAAGCATACACCCACATAATTGTAAAGGAAGGAATAATATCTGTAAATGGTAAAATTTCCTCTATAAATACAAGAATCGAAGCGATTTTACCCTTTTTTCCAGGATACATTTCAGACATTTTTTTGGCAGCGTAAGGTGCCCATAAAATATCTAAAAAAGGTCCTACCACAGGAATTGCCATAGAGAGCATTCCCACGCCATCATAAAGTAAACCTTTAATTAATTGTTGGTATTTTATATGTAAATTCATTTGTTCTTTTCTTATTATATAACAAAAAAAGTGCCGAAATGCTTTATTCGTTCAATAAATAAGCAAATGATTCTCTTAATTTCTTGAGTTTAGGGTTGATAATTATTTGACAATAGGGTTGACGTGGATTGTTATTATAAAAGTTTTGATGCTGAAATTCTGCCTCGTAAAAATTGGTATACGCAGTAACCTCAGTGACAATCTTATTTTCAAATATCTCCCTATTCAATTCTTCTATTACTTTATGGGCAATTTCTTTCTGCTGCTCATCTTCAAAGAAAATAGCACTCCTGTATTGGGTTCCCACGTCATTTCCTTGTCTATTTAAAGTGGTAGGATCATGTGTTGCAAAAAATATATGAAGAATTTCTTCGTAAGAAACCTGCTCTGGATTGTAGGTAAACTGTAAAGCTTCGGCGTGTCCCGTTCTTCCTTCTACCACTTCTCGATACGGAGGATTTTTTATTTTTCCGCCAGAAAAACCAGATTTTATTTCGGAAATTCCTCTTACCCGTTGAAAAACAGCTTCGGTACACCAAAAACATCCATTGGCTAAAGTGACTTGTTTCATTTCTATTTTTTCTTTAAAATTAAAAGAAGTTTTTTAGCATTAAAACCGCTGGCATTAAATTAACGCTGATTTATGATTTATACCACGCATCCTTATGGTTTCAAAAGAAAAACCTATTTTAGCCTAGAAAATCTTGCGCAAATAGAATACCGATGATTCAAGTTAGAAATTTACACAAATATTATGAAGATCTTCACGTACTTAATGATGTCAATCTTGTGATAAAAAAAGGAGAAATCGTTTCTATAGTTGGTGCTTCGGGAGCTGGAAAAACAACTCTTTTACAAATTTTAGGCACCTTAGATTCTCCTAGTAAAAAGCACGATTCTCTGCTAAAACTGCATCAAACTGAGGTAAATAAACTCTCTAAAAAAGACTTGGCTAAATTTAGAAATCAGCATATTGGGTTTATTTTTCAGTTTCATCAATTGCTACCTGAATTTACGGCCTTAGAAAATATTTGCATTCCGGCTTTTATTCATAAAACCCCAAAAGAACAAGCCGAAAAGAGAGCCTTAGAGCTTTTAGATTTCCTAGGTCTTAAAGATCGCAAGGATCATAAACCAGGACAATTAAGTGGTGGTGAGCAACAACGTGTGGCGGTTGCTAGAGCTTTAATTAATAATCCTGAAATTATTCTTGCCGATGAACCTTCAGGGAATTTAGATTCTGAATCTGCGGAAAACCTACATCATTTATTCTTTAAATTGCGAGAAGAATTTGGTCAAACTTTTGTGATCGTTACTCACAATCAAGATTTAGCTAATATGGCCGATAGGAAACTGGTCATGGTAGATGGTAGTATAACTCCGCCCAAATAATGTTTTTTATCGCTGTTTCTTGGCTCTATATTTTTCTAGCTTCTGCGCTAGTAGGCCTTTTTATTCAGCAAAAATTAAAACTTCCTTTTCAAGCCTTAGTTATTCAGTGTTTAGGATGGTTTGGGATTGCTCTTTTAGCCAGTATTTATGCTTTATTTTTTCCGTTAAACGGAATTTTTCATCTTGTCTTATTAAGTTTCGTTTTCGTTTCAGGATTTATTTATAAAAAAGAGTTTTTAAAACTCATTCAGGATCTTTGGAAGCTTTTTAAGCATCTGAAAATTGGCTTTAAAGTATTTATCGGAATTATTTCAGTTCTTATTCTTGCCAAATGCGCTTCGGCTCCTTATATCTTAGACAATGAGTCTTATTATATTCAAACCATTAAATGGCTTAATGAACATGGATTCGTAAAAGGCTTAGCCAATTTACATTTGTTTTTAGGTCAAACCAGTGGTTGGCATATTTTGCAAGCCGCTTTTAATTTCGACTTTCTCTACGCTAATTTCAATGATCTTAGCGGCTATTGTCTGCTATGGGGAAACCTTTATTCCGTAAAGCTTTTAAACGATTATTTTAAAAATCCACGCCAAAAAAGTCTTTTGTTCTTTGCCGCGTTTCCTTTGCTCAATGTTTTCTACTTTAGTTTTATAGCTGCTCCTTCTCCAGATATTCCAGTATATGTCATCAGTTGGTATGTTTTTTATCTCGTTTTTACCCATTTTGAACAGATTAGCCCCAAGTTATTAATTAGTATTTGCCTACTCATTTACTTTTTGATATTTATAAAACTTACCAATGCGTTTTTACTACTTCTTCCATTATTCTTTTTTGTTCAAAATTTTAAAAGACACCAACCTGTAATTCCATTATTTTTAATCTCTGGAGTTTCCACTTTGGTAATAATTTGTTTAAAAAATATTATGGTAACCGGAGTTCCCTTATACCCTATTTCATTATTTGGTTCTCTATTTAGTTTTGATTATGTACTTCCTGCAGAATTACAGAAGTTTTACTACCACACTACCCAAGCATTTGCATACAAGTTATCGCCAAATCAGTATGCAGAATTAAATGCTTGGCAATTGTTTTGGCATTGGCTAAGCTTACCTAAACTACACGGTTTCTTCAATAAATTTGTTATAGTATTGAGTGCCGTAACTCCACTTTTTATAACAAAAATAGCTAAGATTGAGCTCAAAAAAAGTAGTTGGTTCCTTTATATAATTGGTATATTTCAGCTTATTATTTTAGGACTCACTTCTCCCCAATATCGGTTTTTTTTAAGTATTATTTTTTTGTTCATTTCATTAATAAGTCTCTATTTTTTACAACATAAAAAGCTAATTTCCAGTTTAATGGTTCTTTCTCTAATCGGAGTTATGATTCATACCTTTTTTAGCTTTTCTCTGAATTCATTCACCAACAATCCTTTTGCGACGCAAAGTTCTAGCTTTCAGTTGAAGCAAATTGTATTTCCGCATAAAAACTCCCGTTATTCGTTTGACTATGAACACTTATTCTTAGATAATTTAGACTACCATTCTCCCAAGAAAAATGATTTCTTCTGGAATACTGGCGATGGTCCTCTTCCTACCGTAAACAAAGATCAAATTCACTATTTTAAAGATAATTTCCGTTATATTCCGCAGCAACGAGGAAAAGATTTAAAAGAAGGTTTTTACAGCAAAAAATTACCAGTGGAATGAATAAAAAAGAATTAAAAGAGTTTTTAGACCATAAGGTTACGGAATATGAAAAACCACAATTTATATCCACCGATCCTATTCAGATTCCGCATTTATTTTCGCAAAAAGAAGATATAGAAATTGCTGGTTTTCTTACCGCTACCATCGCTTGGGGAAATAGAAAAAGCATTCTTAAAAATGCACATCGGCTTATGGAAAAGATGGACCATTCGCCTTATGACTTTATCAAAAACCATCAAGAAAAAGATTTGGACTCACTTACGGGATTTGTTCATCGTACATTTAATGCAGATGATTTATTCTATTTTATAAAAGCACTTCAAAATATCTATAAAAATCACCAAGGTCTTGAAGGTATTTTTACCAAATTTAGCTCGCCTACTTCTACACAAGAGGCAATTCATGAATTTAAAAAAATATTCTTTGCATTAGAGCACGCAAAAAGAACCGAAAAACATGTAAGCGATCCTGTAAAAAAATCCGCAGCAAAACGTATCAATATGTTTTTAAGATGGATGGTACGTTCATCAAAAAATGAAGTAGATTTTGGACTCTGGAAAGGTATTTCTCCAGCTGCTTTATCTTGTCCCTTAGATGTGCATAGCGGGAATGTCGCTAGAAAATTGGGAATCTTAAAAAGAAAGCAAAATGACGCTAAAGCCTTAGCAGAATTAGATACAAAACTAAGAAAATTGGACCCCAAAGATCCTGTAAAATATGATTTTGCTCTTTTTGGTTTAGGGGTTTTTGAAAAATTCTAAATATAGCTGTAAATCTATACTTACTTTTTTATCTTTACTTAAAATTAACTACCCCCAAAAGGTGTGCGTGTTTATGAGTACTCAAAAAACTTCTCCCCAAGAATTAAAACGATTACAAGCTTTAGAAGAATACCGCATTTTGGATACGCCAAACGAAGCAGAGTATGATGAAATTGCGCAGTTAGCGGCTAAAATTTCTGACAAGCCTATTGCTCTTATTTCGTTTATCGATAAAAATAGGCAATGGTTTAAATCTAAAATAGGTTTTGATGTATGTGAAACCGACAGAAATATTTCTTTTTGTACGCATGCCATCGAGGCCGAAGATGAAATCCTAGAGGTTAAAAACGCACTAGAAGATGAACGCTTTAAAAACAATCCTCTTGTAACTACATCAGATTTACCTGTGATTTACTATTGCGGTTTTAAGCTAACCGATAGTAAAGGAATTACTCTAGGAACACTTTGCGTTATAGATCACATTCCTGGAACTATGGACGAAAGTCAAAAAGCTTCTTTAAAATCTTTATCCAATCAAGTGGTGAAATTACTCGAGCTAAGACGTAGTTTTGAACTGTTGAAGAAAGCAGAAAAATCTTTAAAAGAGAAAAATACCTTACTCAAAGATTTTGCAGGAACCGTTTCGCACGATATAAAAATGCCCTTGGCCAATATGATTTTAACGGTAGATCTTATTAAGAAAAAGTACCTTACGGTTTTAGATGAGGAAGGAGTGCACTACCTAAATTACTTAAAGCAATCTAGTTTTAGATTAAGCGAATACATTACAGGTATTTTAAATTTATATGAAAGTGAAGTCAATACGCTACAAAACGCAAAAGACACATTTGATTTTAAAAAGCTGTTAGAAGAAATAATCGATTTGTTTAATATTCAACACGATTGCGAGATTCAGCTACCAACCAAAAATCTAGATCTTTACTGCAACCGGACAGCTTTAGAGCAAATTTTATTGAACCTTATTGGGAACAGTTTAAAATATAACGATAAAGAAAATATTGTCATTAAAATTAAATGTAAAGAAAAAGACGAGCATTATGTATTCTCTGTGCGGGATAATGGAGTAGGTATTCCAAAAGAGAAACAAAAGGACATTTTTAATCTATTTTCTACCGCCGGCATACAAGATCGCGATGGTAATAAAGGAAATGGGATTGGCCTTTCTACCGTAAAAAAATTGGTAGATAAGTTAGGCGGAGAAATTAAAGTAAAGTCAAAACTAGGAGAGTTTACAAAAGTTTCATTTACCATAAAAAAGTAATTAATCTAAGATGCTATTTAAAAACCCTGCCGTTTTATATGCTTTAGCTCTATTGATTATTCCTATTCTTGTACACCTTTTTCAACTGCGAAGGTTTAAGAAAGAATACTTCACCAATGTCGCTTTTCTTAAAAAAATACAACAGCAGTCTAGAAAAAGCTCTAAGATTAAAAAATGGTTGGTTTTACTTTCTAGATTATTGGCATTTGCCGCTATTATTATTGCCTTTGCCCAGCCTTATTTTCCTGCGGAAGACAGCACTATTAAAAAGGAAGATTTGGTGGTTTATCTAGATAACTCCTTTAGTATGCAGCAAGAAGGAGCTAACGGTACGCTATTAAATGATGCGGTGCAAAGTTTCATCACTTCTATTCCCGCTCAAAAAGAATTTACACTTTTCACCAACGATAAAGTCTATCGAAATACAAGCCTTGATAAAATTAAAAACCAACTGTTAGAGATTGATTTTACCGCAAAACGTCCTAGCTTAAAATCTTCGTATCTAAAAGCTCAAAATCTTTTTTCTTCGGAAAAAAATAGACGTAAAAGTTTTCTAGCACTAACCGATTTTCAAGCCAATGCTATTGATTCTGATGACATTTTTGAGAAAGAAATTCATACTGTTTTGATTCCGCTTCAAGCGAAAGAGCAACAAAATGTAAGTATTGATTCGGCGTATATCGCCAATAAAATCAATCAAGACTATCAAATGCATATTCGGGTTTCTTCCAATAAAAAATCCGAAGATATTTTTCCTATCGCCATATACGGTCAAGAGCAACTACTGGCAAAAAGCAGCATTAGCTTTGCAGATAGTTTGGTAAGAAAAGTGGTTTTTAACTTAAACGAAAAAGAAATTTTTTACGGAAAAATAGCCTTAGAAGATCAATCTTTAGATTATGATAATCGCTTATTTTTTAGCATAAACTCCCAACAAAAGATAAAAGTAGCTGCCATTTCTGCGGAAGAGGATCGCTTTCTTGAGAAAATTTTTAACAACAAAGAAACTTTTGAGTTTTATAGCTTTAAAGAAAATGAAGCCGATTATTCCGTCTTAGAAAACGCCGACTTTATTGTACTTAATGAGCTTTCACAAATTCCTACAAGTTTACAAACCTTGCTTCAACAAAAACTGAAGCAAGAGAAAAACGTACTGATAATTCCCGGAAGTAACATAGATATTTCCAATTACAATAGCTTTTTAGGAACGCTTAATCGCGCTAAAATCATCCAAAAAAAGAATCAGGAGTTAAAACTTACTCAGATTCGGTTTTCGCATCCTTTGTTCCACAATGTTTTCCGTAAAGCAATTTCCAATTTTGATTACCCAACAATTTATGAAAGTTACGAAATCGACGATTATGGTTCTCCTGCCCTACTCACCAGCGATAACGCAGGCTTTTTAACCGAAAAAAACCATCTGTATCTATTTAAGTCGGCTTTAAATCAAAAGATAACCAATTTTAAAAGTTCTCCACTTATTGTTCCTGTCTTATATAATATGGCTAGGCAAAGTGTTTCTATTCCTCAATTGTATTATGAAATTGGAGAAGTAAATGCGATTGATATTCCTACGCCTTTAAATCAAGATAAGGTCTTGCATTTAACGCAAGGAGAAGCAGATTTTATTCCGTTGCAACGAAAATTAAACGAACAAGTAAGAATTACCACAGCTCCAGATCTTCCTATTTTAGCAGGCAATTTTGAAGTAAAAAAACAAAACGAACTCATCACCAGTTTAGGTTTTAATTACAACCGAAAGGAAAGCGACTTAGAGCTATATCCTACTGAAAAGTTTCAAAACGTAGAAATTAAAAATAGCATTACTCACTATTTTTCTAATTTAAGAAACCAGAGTGAAGTAGATGAACTTTGGAAATGGTTTGTTATTTTTGCAATTCTATTTTTAGCGATAGAAATGTTGTTGCTCAAGTTTCTTAAATAAAGAACTTTCAAAAAATATTTGAAATTGAAATTGGGATATGATTGTTAATTTTGGAGGGAAATCTGTACAGCAATAAACTTCCATAAGAGAATAAAGCCTATGAAACTACTTATTAAGTCGGTCAAAGTGATTCAGTCTTCCAGCGAATTTCATCAGCAAAAAGTAGATATACTCGTAAAAGATGGAGTGATTTCTTCCATTAAATCTAAGATTGACGAAGTTGCAGATGAAACCTTAGAAATAGAGAATTTACATCTTTCTGAAGGTTGGTTTGATAGCAGTGTTTCTTTTGGAGAACCTGGTTACGAAGAAAGAGAAACTTTAGAAAACGGTTTATTAACTGCTGCGAAAAGCGGATTTACACAAATAGGTTTAAACTCCAACATCAACCCGATTGCAGATCATGCTTCTGCCCTTAATTTTTTACAAAAAGAAAATGAAAAGCAAGCAGTGCGCGTATATCCCATCGCTGCGTTAACCAAACATAGTGAAGGTAAAGATTTAGCCGAAGTGTATGATATGCATACCGCAGGAGCGGTTTCTTTTTACGATTATAAAAAGCCAGTTTCTAATCCCAACTTGTTGAAAATAGCTTTACAATATGTACAAAATTTTGACCGACTCGTACAATCTTTTCCTTTAGATGAATCCATTGCGCATAAAGGTTACGTACACGAAAATAAGCAAAGCACCATTCTTGGCTTAAAAGGAATTCCTTCTTTTGCCGAAGAATTGCAAATTAGCAGAGATCTCCACATTTTGGAATATACAGGCGGGAAATTACATATTCCTACCATTTCTACCAAAAAAGCCGTAGAGCTTATTCGTGAAGCCAAGAAAAAAGGTTTGGATGTAAGCTGTAGTGTTGCTATACATCAACTTGTTTTTAACAACGATAAGCTAGACACGTTTAATAGTCATTTTAAAGTGATGCCGCCGCTAAGGTCTAAAGAAGATCAAGAAGCCTTAGTAAAAGGTGTGAACGACGGCACAATAGATCTGGTGACTACAGATCATATGCCGATGGATATTGAGCATAAAAAAGTAGAATTTGAAAACGCCCTCTTTGGCACGATTGGGTTAGAATCGGCTTTTGGAGCGCTTAATGCTTTGCTAGGTTTAGAAAAAGCGATTGATTTACTTACTCGCGGAAAAAAACGTTTTCATATTCCTTCTTCTCTTATAAAAGAAGGAGAAGTCGCCAATTTTAGCTTTTTTAATCCAAAAGGCAATTATATATTTGCGCCACAACATATACTTTCCTCTTCAAAAAACGCCATGTTTTTAGATCATTCCTTAACTGGAAAAGCGCTGGGAATTTATGCACAAAAAAATCTTGTTATTCATGAATCAGACTCTTAATTCTTCTGAAGTAGAAAGTGGCAAAACTACCGCCATTATAAGTTACCTTACTTTTGTGGGTTGCATTATCGCCATTTTTATGAATATAGAACCCAAAAACAAATTTGCTTCTTTTCATATTAGGCAAGCCATAGGTATACATTTGCTTCAAATCCTTGTTTTTACAACGATGAGCGGTTTTGACAGCTTTTTAATCTCTTTTCCTTTATGGATTTTCTTCTTTGTTTTATGGTTTTATGCTTTTTTGGGTGTGGTGCAAGGAAAGAGATATTTAGTTCCTATATTGGGCGAACACTTTCAAAATTGGTTTAATAAAATAGCTCCATGATTACAAAAAATTTATCTTTAGAACACGTTTTAAAACCTTCTAAATTAGAAGGAAAAGCACCCTTAATTCTTATGCTTCACGGCTACGGAAGTGATGAAAACGACTTGTTTTCTTTTGCACCAGAATTATCTGATGACTATTTAATCGTTTCCGCGAAAGCGCCATATCAAATGATGCCTTACGGAAATGCTTGGTATGACATTAATTTTGATGCGGATGGGGATAAATTTACTAACGATGAACAAGCCATTGCATCTCGAGATTTGATTGCAACATTTATAGATGAGATTGTAGAACACTACCATGCAGATGCGCAAAATGTAACTCTACTAGGCTTTAGTCAAGGTGCCATTTTAAGTTATGCGGTTGCACTTTCCTATCCTCAAAAAGTACAGAATGTCATCGCTTTAAGCGGATATATTCACGCTTCCATTTACAAGGCAGGATATGAGAAGAATGACTTTTCTAACTTAAGTATTTATGCTTCTCACGGAAATGTAGATCAAGTAATTCCCGTAGAATGGGCTAGAAAGAACAAGCCATTCTTAGATGAATTAGGAATCGAAAATAAATATTCTGAATTTCCAGTAGGTCACGGCGTGAATCCTCAGAATTTTAAAGAATTTAAAGACTGGTTAGCCCAACATTAGTTGGCATAGATAAAGGAATCAGCTACTTCAATATCAATAGATTTATCTTCATTGATAAAGTATTTGAACATGAGCTCTCCCCAGTATTTTCCATCGGTAAATTCCGCAATTCCCCATTTGTGGTTCAATAATTTTATCGCATTAATGGCCATATTTCCTTGCATTCCTTGATAAGGAACTAAAGGATTGTCTTTATCGATGCTATTTTTATCTAAAATTTGCGCCTGAAGTAAACCGTTGAATTCGTTTACTTCAAAGCCTCTATCTTCAATATACATTTTTGCTTTATCACTATCCAGCAACGAAAATCTACCAGTTGCATCTACTAGATTTATTAAAGAATCTTTTTCTCGCTTAAGTTCTTCTTTATCTTCAGAAAGCTTACCTATTTTTTCTTCTTGCATCTCTAAACCCTTTTTAGAATTACTGAATTGAAAAACAATATACAATAAGGCAAATACAAACAAGTACATAAAAATTTTACCGCTCATTACATTTCAATTTTTAAATTATCATACGCCAAAAATACATTTTCTGGCAACTCTGCTTCCACTTCATCATGAAAACCTAATAGATGACTAATATGGGTTAAATACGCTTTTTCTGGCTTTAGCTCTTCAATCATAGCCAATGCTTCCTCCAAATTAAGATGAGAATGGTGTGGCTTTCTTCGCAAGGCATTAATCACTAATACGTTTAACCCTTTAAGCTTTTCTTTCTCTTCGTGTTTAATCGTTTTTGCATCGGTTACGTAAGCAAAATCATTCAGTCTAAACCCAAAAACCTGTAATTGATTGTGCAACACGTTTACAGGGATTACCTCCTCATTTTTTAACTGAAAAGCTTCCCCAGTAAGCTCAATTACATTTACTTCCGGGGCACCGGGATATTTATTTTTTTCTTGAAAAACGTAATCAAACCTTTTCTTTAGCGCTTGCACCACTCTAGAATGGGCAAAAATATCTATTTTTCCTTGACGGAAGTAAAAAGGCCGTACATCATCTAACCCAATAATATGATCATTATGTTCGTGTGTAAAAAGAATACCATCAATATGAGAAACGTGATGGGTAAGCATTTGCTGTCTAAAATCTGGGCCGCAATCTATCACATAGCGATAATCTTCCCATTCTATCATCACTGAAACGCGTAAACGCTTGTCTTTAGGGTTCTCGCTTAAACATACGGGGTGCTGGCTTCCAATAACGGGAATGCCTTGTGAAGTTCCAGTACCTAAAAAAGTAATTTGCACGCATTTATTTTGTCACAAAAGTAGTTATATTTTTTTGTTTAAATGTCAAATCACTACCTTTGATAACGTAATCTTTTATAAAATTTTTAGACAACCATGCCAATTACGATAATGGGTGACAAGGAATTCGAGAGTATTCCTACCATCAACACCAAGGCACTTCGCATTAATCTGAACGAAAATATTTACGGAACATTTTCTGAAATTGGTGCGGGTCAAGAAACCGTTCGGAATTTTTTTAGAGCAGGAGGGGCATCGGGAACCATCGCCAAAACGATGAGTGCCTATGATAAAAATTTTAGCGACGCCATTTATGGCGTGGAAGATGATAAAAGATATGTAACTGAAGCGCGTCTAAAAAGAATGCTCTCTCACGAGATGAAGCTTATAGAAGAGCGTATTGATCGTAAAAAGCACCCCAATAAACTATTCTTTAGTTTTGCCAATACGGTTGCTACCATAGATTTTGCAAAGAAATACAAAGGCCACGGATGGGTAGGAATTAGATATCAAGTAACGCCAGAGGAAGATTACAACGAAATTATTTTGCACGTTAGATTTCATGAAAATGATGCTCGTTTACAACAAAATACTTTAGGTACTCTTGGCGTGAACCTCATTCACGGAGCTTATTACAAATATGATTCTCCCAAAAAACTACTCAGGTATCTTTATGACCATATTGATAATGAGCAAATAGAAATAGACACCATTAACTTTTCTGGACCTCGTTTTAAAGAAGTCGACAACCGATTGATGAGTTTGCAATTGGTTAAAAATGGAATGACCGAAGCGGTAATGTTTGCACCCGATGGAAATAATGTTCTTCCCGCAAAAGTGCTTTATAAGAAAAATGTACTTGCGCTAAGAGGTAGCTTTAGACCAGTTACCAAAGTAAATATGGATATCTATAAAAACTCGATGGAACTTTTTTTAACAGAAAAGCGCGTTAAAGAAGAAAATACCATGTGTATTTTTGAAATCACACTTTCCAACCTAAGGTCTGAAGGCGAAATCGACGAAAAAGACTTTATGGATAGAGCTAAATTACTTTGCTCTTTGGGACATACAGTGATGATTTCTAACTTTCAAGAGTATTATAAATTGGTAGAATATTTTTCTAGATATACCAAACAACGTATGGGATTAGCCATGGGCGTTAGCAACCTAATCGATATTTTTGATGAAAGATATTATCGTCATTTGAGTGGAGGGATTTTGGAAGCCTTTGGGAAACTTTTCTTTAAAGATCTAAAAGTATATTTGTATCCTTGGAGAGATGACAAAACCGATAAAATCATTGATAGTGATAATTTGAAAGTGCACCCAAGAATGAAAGAACTCTATAAGTTCTTTAAATACAATGGCAAGGTAGTAGACATTAAAGATTACGATCCTTCAGTAATGGATATTCACTCCAGAAAAGCCTTGCAAATGATCGCTAATGATACAAAAGGTTGGGAAGAAATGTTACCAGAGAATACAGCAAACTTAGTGCGAGAACAACATTTGTTTGGGTTTAAACCTAAAGAAAAAAAACAAGAGGCTTAAAAACATTTTGTTGATAGAGCTCCATTTATAAATTAAAAAACACCTTATAAGGTGTTTTTTTGTTTCATTTATTCTCCCGTAAAGATTAAATTCTCGTGATTTTAGCGCCTATAGCTCTTAATCTTCCATCTATATCTTCGTATCCACGGTCTATTTGCTCAATGTTATGAATGGTAGAAGTTCCTTTTGCAGAAAGTGCTGCAATTAATAAGGATATTCCTGCTCTAATATCTGGGCTTGTCATAGTGGTGGCTTTTAAATTTGACTTAAAATCGTGTCCAATAATAGTCGCTCTATGTGGATCACATAAAATAATTTTCGCACCCATATCAATTAGTTTATCGACAAAGAAAAGTCGGCTTTCAAACATCTTTTGATGAATAAGCACGCTTCCTCTTGCTTGAGTAGCGACCACCAACATAATACTCAGTAAATCTGGCGTAAAACCAGGCCAAGGAGCATCACTTATATTCATAATAGAACCATCGATAAAGCTTTTTACTTCGTATCCATTTTTATGAGCAGGAATGTATAAATCGTCTCCATTCTTTTCCACCGTAATTCCTAGTTTTCTAAACGTGGTAGGAATTAAGCCCAAGTTATCCCAACTCACATTTTTAATGGTGAGTTCACTTTTGGTCATAGCCGCCAAGCCTATCCAAGAACCAATTTCAATCATATCGGGTAGAACTCTATGCGTGCATCCTGTTAGCTTATCTACACCCTCAATCTTTAAAAGATTAGAGCCTATTCCTTGAATATTAGCTCCCATAGAAACCAACATTTTACAAAGTTGTTGCAAGTAAGGCTCACACGCTGCGTTATAAATGGTAGTTTCTCCTTTCGCTAAAACAGCAGCCATCACGATGTTTGCGGTTCCTGTAACCGAGGCTTCCTCTAAAAGCATATAGGCTCCTTTTAAGCCTTTAGGCGCTTCTACGCCATAAAAACGTTCTTCTTTATTATATCTAAAGGTAGCGCCCAATTTTATAAAACCTTCAAAGTGCGTGTCTAACCTTCTTCGTCCAATTTTATCTCCACCAGGCCTTGGAATGTAACCTTTACCGTACTTGGCAAGCAAAGGTCCCACGATCATAATAGAACCTCTTAAGCTGCTGCCTTCTTCTTTAAATAGCTCGCTTTCTAGATATTCTAAATGAAGTTTATCGCTAACAAAAGAGTATTTTCCTTTCCCTAATTTTTGAATTTTCACCCCCAAATTACCCAAAATGCCAATGAGTTTGTTTACATCCCTAATGTCTGGAATGTTTTCAATAATTACTTGGTCATCGGTTAATAAAACAGCACAAAGTATTTGTAAAGCTTCATTTTTTGCTCCTTGAGGAACTATTTCTCCTTTTAAAGAATGTCCTCCTTCAATTTGAAAAGTAGCCATAAATAATCAGATTGTTAGTAACGTTTGCGAGTGCTACGGTTACGGTGATTTTTTTTGTTGGTAGATTTTGAAGATGTAGTTTTATTGTAACGCTTACTATTACTTCCTTTTATAAGACTGGAAGCTTCCGTAAGATCTTCTTCTTTTTTCTTTAAATTAATTTTACCATCGCTCAATTCATATAAATGCTCAAAAATAGCCTTATCGTCTACCGTATCGCGGTTCCAATTAAGGTAACATTTCTTCATATGATTCGCGATGTTGTAGATAAGCGCATCTTTTAAATCGCCATCTTCCCATTCTAACGCAGCATCAATCATACGCTTGATATTGTTTCCGTAGAAACGATATTTTGGGAAATTTTGAGGATATTCCAAAGGCGAAGGATGTTCCTGTAGCTGCTCTCTTGAAGGTTTGGGATAAGGAGAATCTACGTCTAGTTTAAAATCGCTAATGATAAAAAGTTGATCCCATAATTTATGCTGAAAATCTGGTACATCACGCAAATGCGGATTTAGATTTCCCATAACGGCAATGATAGATTTTGCTACCTTATTCCTCTCTTTATCATCTTCTAAACTAATGGCGTGTTCTACCATTTTCTGAATATGTCTACCATATTCTGGAATAAAAAGTTTACTCCTCTCTGAGTTGTATTCTAAATCGTATATCAAAATTGAAAATTATATAGGTATAAATAGTATTGAAGCTGAAGTCTTTAGCTTATAAGGCTTGCAAAATAATAAATAATTAGCTACCAACTCTAATTAAATTAGAAAAAATCATTCTAATATAGTTAAATATAGGAATTATAGAGATATTACCCCCTCTACTTTCTCTCCTACTTCAATATATTTTTCTATCACCATTTCTGGACTTTCTATTTTAACACTTACAGAAACACTGGTATAGGTTCCTTTAGAAGATTCTTTGGTAGTAATTACAGCTCCCATATTGTCAAAGATATTTTCTACCTCGGCTATTTTTTCATTTTTAGAAGGAACAATAAATTTATATAAATATTCACTTGGCCATTCTGCTGTTTCTGCTAGTTTCACCTTTAAATTCTTATAAAAGTCATCTCTTTCTTTATTTGCACTCATAAATTTAATATCTTTTAAATACAAAGATACTTCATTCCTTTTTTTAAATTGCCAAAAAAAAATTATCATGGCTAAGGCTCAAAAGATATTGCTCATAGGCGGTCCAGGTACTGGAAAATCTACCATCATAAACCGCTTAGAACAAATGGGTTATCACTGTCTCTCCGAGATTTCTAGAGAGATTATTCTTACCGCTCAAAAAGAAGGAACAGAGCAGCTTTTTCTAACCCAACCTTTGCGTTTTAGTGAATTGCTTCTAGAAGGTAGAATAAAACAGCATCAAAAAGCAGATCAATTAGCAGCTAATTATGTTTTTATAGATCGAGGAATTCCCGATATTACGGCTTATTTGGACCTGGCAAGAGACAAATATCCTGTTTTATTTGATGATGCGAATGTAGAATACAAATACGATCAGGTTTTTATATTACCTATATGGGAAGCCATTTACATTTCAGACAACGAACGTTATGAAGATTTAGAAGAGGCAAAAAAAATTCAGCAGCAACTTATAAAGACGTATACCCAATTGGGCTACGACTTAATTGAAGTTCCTAAAAGTTCTGTAGAACAACGTGTAGAATTTATTCTAACAAACACTCAAACCAACTAAACTATGACTACCCCAGAAGAAATATTACGTAAATACTGGGGTTTCTCAACTTTTAAACCTGCGCAAAAAGAGATCATTACTCATCTTATAAAAGGCAATAACGCCTTGGCGCTTCTCCCAACGGGAGGTGGAAAGTCTATTTGCTTTCAGGTTCCTGCGCTGATGCAAAATGGAATATGCATCGTGGTTTCACCGCTTATTGCGCTTATGCAAGACCAAGTGCAAAACCTTAACGCCAAAGGAATTAAATCTTTAATGCTGAAAGGCGGAATCTCACTTGGGGAATTAGACACAACCTTAGACAATTGTATTTACGGAAATTACAAATTTCTCTATCTTTCACCAGAGCGTTTACAGCAAGATTTGGTGCAAGAGAGGATTTCTAAAATGAATGTGAACCTTATTGCTATAGATGAGGCGCATTGTATTTCTGAATGGGGTCACGACTTTAGACCTGCCTATAGAAAGACCAACATTCTACAAGAACTTCATCCTAAAATTCCTGTCATTGCTTTAACTGCTACCGCTACTAAACGCGTACAAAGTGATATTTTAGAAACTTTAGATATTGATGTTTCCAATGTGTTTAAATATAGCTTTAAGCGGAATAATATTCAGTTTTTAATTCAGAAAGAAGAAGATAAAACGCATCATCTTATTGGTTTTCTAAAAAAACATCCAGGATCGAGCATCATCTACGTAAGAAATAGAAAAGCAACCTTAGAATTAAAAGAGGTTTTGCTACAACATAAAATTTCTGCGGATGCATATCACGGCGGATTAGAAACTTCTAAGAAAGATAAATTATTAGTAGGTTGGCTCAAAGAAAGCTTTAAAGTTATGGTTGCTACAACTGCCTTCGGAATGGGAATCGACAAAGATAATGTTCAAAATGTGATTCATTATCATCTGCCAGAAAGTTTAGAGAGTTTCTTTCAGGAAGCAGGAAGAGCTGGTAGAAATGGAGAACAGGCAACTTCCCTCCTGCTCTATAACGATCACGACTTTTTATTGCTCAACAATCAATTTTTAAAAAATATTGCTACCGTAAAAAGCGTTAAACTAATCTATAAAAAGCTGAACGCTTATTTTTCTATTGCGTACGGCGAAGGCCAACAAACCGAACACAACTTTAATTTTAGTGATTTCTGTAGACATTATAAGCTTCCGTTTGCGCTTACGTATAATGGTTTAGAGTTATTAGATCGCGTGGGAGTCATCAAGCTTAGCAAAGAATTTTCACAAAAAACATCCTTACAGTTTTTAATCAGCAGTAAACAAGTTTTTTATTTTCTGGAAGGAAATCCGTCTTACGAACAACTTTTAAAAACTTTATTCCGATTAAAAGGTGGTTTTTTTGAGCATAAAACCAGTTTTTCCATCGAAAGACTCAGCGAGAGATCTGGTCTAGCTTCAGAATTGATTGAAAGCAAATTAGAGTATTTATCTAAAGAAAAAATTATTGATCTAAGCATTGCCAATCAAGATACGAGTTTAGTATTTTTAGTACCTAGAGAAGATGACATCACCATTAATCCTGTCTCTAAATATATAAAACAGCAATATAGTCTCAAAGAAGAAAAGATAAAGGCGGTTACTTTATTTGTTTCTTCCCAAGAATGCTGTAAAGTAAAAGAGCTTTTGGCCTATTTTGGAGAAGATGAAAAAGAAAATTGCGGCAAATGTTCGGTATGTTTAAACCGAAAGAAAACACATACGAGAAAAGTTTACAAGGATGTCTACCAACAAATCTTAATACTTTTAGAGCAGGAAGAAATGTCTTTAAAACAATTGGTTCCCATAATTGAAGCCAAAGAAGAAGACACTTTATACCTATTAAGAGCTATGCTCGATAAAAAATTAATTTCAATTAGCAGTAACAATATTATTCAGTTAAAAAAATGACAGCATTACGTATACTTTTTATGGGAACGCCCGAGTTTGCCGTAACGATTCTAGATAAAATAATTCAGCAAAATTATACGGTGGTTGGCGTAGTAACCGCTCCCGATAGGCCTGCAGGGAGAGGACAAAAGCTTAGAAAATCTGCTGTAAAAGTTTTTGCAGAAGAAAAAGGCATTGAAGTATTGCAACCCACCAACTTAAAGTCTGATGCTTTTCAGGAAGATTTAGAACGTTTACAGCCAAATTTAAATATTGTAGTTGCGTTTAGAATGCTTCCTAAGAAAGTGTGGAACTTCCCTAGGTTAGGAACCTTTAACTTACACGCTTCTTTACTGCCGCAATATAGAGGTGCAGCGCCTATCAACTGGGCAATTATTAATGGAGAAAAGATTACTGGAGTAACAACATTTTTTATAGACGATAAGATTGACACTGGTGCTGTCATTCTAAGTGAGGAAATAGAAATAGAGGCTACAGATAATGCAGGAAGCTTACACGACAAGTTAATGCACAAAGGTGCTAGTTTGGTCATTACAACTTTAGAACAAATAGAAACCGATAAAATTTCTCTTAGAGAGCAAAAAGAAGCCAGAGGTTTAAAAACCGCTTATAAATTGGTGAATGAGAATACAAAAATAGATTGGACCAAAACAACAATGGAAATTTACAATCACATACGAGGTTTGAGCCCATATCCTGTTGCTTGGACTCAGTTAGAAAATGCAGGTGAAGTCTTGCGTTGTAAAATTCAGGAAGCGAGTTATACGTTAAAGGAACACTTCTTGTCTTTTGGTACAGTTTTAATAGAAGAAAAAAACATTTTAGTTGCGACACGAGATGGATTTATTAAAATTGAAGAAATGCAATTGCCAGGAAAAAGAAAAATGATAGCAAAAGATCTTTTAAATGGTTATGCGTTTAAAGAAAATGCAAGGATGCTCTAAAGCCTTGATTATGCTAGCAAGAGAGAAATTATTTGAAAAACAAGTTAGTTTTATTAACAATTAGCTAAAGTTATTAACAATTAGCCGTATTTAGCTTGCTAATCCTTGTATGGCAACGAAAAGCGTATAAATTTGTAGAGAGTATTTGATAAATGTTTAACCAACAATTAGTTTAAAACGAAAATTATGAACAAAACAAATTTAATTGATTCCATGGCAGAAGATGCTGGAATTTCAAAAGCAGCTGCTAAAAAAGCATTAGAATCTTTCTTAGAAAACGTAGAAGGATCATTAAAAAAAGGAGATAGAGTATCACTTGTAGGATTCGGGTCTTGGTCGGTAACTAAAAGAGCTGCTCGTGAGGGAAGAAATCCTCAAACAGGAAAGACAATTAAAATTGCTGCAAAAAATGTAGTTAAATTTAAAGCAGGTTCAGATTTACAGAAGTCTGTTAACTAAGAGATCTTTAAAGAAAATATTAAAAAGACCCTAAAAAAGGGTCTTTTTTTATGAAAATTTTGCTGTTCTAAAATTTTTAATTTAGTTTTAATTAAATAAATATATAGTTTGACAGTATTAAAACCAAAAAAAGGCATTTTAATGGCCGCAGAACCTTCTATTACAGGTGATATTTCCTTTAATCGTTCTGTAATTCTTTTAGCAGACCATAAAGGAGAAGGCTCTATAGGTTTTATCCTAAACAAAGTTTTAGACTATAATCTTAGCGAGCTCATTCCCAGTGTAAACAAAGACTTTCGGGTGTATTACGGGGGTCCCGTAGAGCAAGACAACTTATATTTTATTCATAAAGTTCCCAGTTTAATTCCAGATAGTATAGAAATTGCAGAAGGTATTTATTGGGGAGGAAATTTTGAAGCTGTTAAAAAGCTCATTGAAAATAATTTAATTACCGATAAGGAAATTAAATTTTTTCTAGGGTACTCTGGTTGGGATATGAACCAACTCGAGGAAGAATTATCTGCCAAAGCTTGGATTCTCATCCATGAGTATACACAAGAAGAAATATTAGAGAAAAACTACCATAACTTCTGGAAAGATAAGTTAGAGGAGTTAGGCGGTGAATACCTTATCTGGTCTAACGCACCAGAAAATCCTAGTTATAACTAACCCAAACGCGCTTGCGTATTTAATTTTGCCCGTAGATTATTGGCTGTGGTGAAATCAAACGCCTTCTTTCTATATTTTGAAATCGACTTAATGCCCGTAATACTGTTGGTTACGAATAATTCATCTGCCTTTTGAAGTTCGAATGGAGAAATACTTTCTTCTTTTACATGAAAGTCATCCATCTTACCTATAATTTTTATCAAGTTTTTTCTTACAATTCCGTTGAGGCAACCATCTGATAAAGGCGGAGTTTTAATAGTATTCCCTTTCACCAAGAAAATATTTCCGTTAAGCGCTTCTAGTACCGACTTTTTTTGATTCAGCAATAAGCAATTGTCATAGCCGTTTTCTTCAGCAAAAATACTTCCCAACACATTTATAATCTTATTATTGGTTTTAAGTGTAGAAAGTAAACCGCTCGCCACATAATGATCTTTATAAAGTTCTACTTCGTAAGCAGATTCGTCGTTTATATAAAATGGAGAATCTAACTCAGAAGCAGCAATCATATAACCTATTTCGCGCTGCTGCGGAAGATATAGACCTCCAGAGAGACGATGAATATTAATTTTTACCCGTACCGATTGCTCTTCAAAACCATTTTCTTTTACACAAGAAAGTATTTCTTCTTCAAGAAACTCTGGAGAGAAAGACATAGGAATTTCCATACGCAAAATACGCATGGAAGCCATTAAGCGAAAATAGTGATCTTCCCAAAACATTACTTTGCCGTGAACTACTCTTAAAGTTTCAAAAAGAGAATCTCCATAGTGATATCCTCGGTTGTCTATAGATAAACCTGCATCCTCTTGCGCTATCATTTTTCCGTTGTAATTGATCATAAAAAAGCTCCAATTTTGTTAAAAATTGGAGCAAATATACTTTAAAAAATATGATTTTTTAAACCGAACCTAAGACTTGTTTTAAGTCTGAAACCATATTTTCCCATAACATTTTACCTTCTTTAATATCATCTTCGCTATCCTCTGCAAAGTCTGTAATCATCAAAGAAACATCTTTGGTAATTTCATCTACTTGTATGCGCATTTCAAAGAAGTAAGCATCCCCTTCTTCCTCATCTTCCAACCAGCGTAATTTGATACGCTCTCCGCTTTTCTTACTTACTAATTTAGCACTCTCTTCACTGCCTTCCCAGATAAAATTAAAAACTTCACCTCTTGAGTTAACATTGTCTGCAAACCATTCACTTAATCCGGAAGGGGTAGAAATATATTGGTATAATAATGACGGCGACACCTGTATTGGGAACTCCATCTCGTATTTCACTTTTGTACTCATAACATATAATTTGTTGAAAGGCAATATATATATTCTTTACTGAATAAAAAGCGAAATATTAATTTATTATTTTTTTAAAACTTATTTGCTCGAAAGCCAAATAATACTATATTTGCACCCGCAAACGGCGAGGTAGCTCAGTTGGTTAGAGCGTCGGATTCATAACCCGGAGGTCCCGAGTTCAAATCTCGGTCTCGCTACAAAAAAACCACTCTTTTTAGAGTGGTTTTTTTTATAAACTCAAATTTTGAATTAATGAAAAAAATAATACTCCTATTATTTACGTTTTCAATCTTATCTTGTTCTAAGGATGATAATCCTTACGATGTTAACAGTAATGGAAATATATATAAAATAATTGGCACAGGACAAAATCTTTATTTTGAATATGATACACTGGGAAGAGTATTAAATTCTTATTATAATAGAAAATTAAATTATCCCACCCAATACTTTTATTCTAACCGAAGGTTAGATTCTGTAGTCACTTCCTATTCTACCCATCCTGATTCTAAAATTACTCCTAATTACAATGAGGATGATTGCATATATTCAATATGGATAGATAATGATTTTATTGAAGTTTTTAATGAGTATGATAGCAATGAGAATTTAATTAAAGTAGAGCAATTAGATTGGGTTTATAAATATACATATAATGAAAACGGAAATAGAATTTCTTCTCATAGCTATTACTATAAAGACCCTAATTCTAATGAATTAACTTTATACGAGTACAGACTTTATGAATATGACAATAAGGTTAATCCTACTTATCAATTAACAAAGACCCACTATGACAAGATAGGATTTTATAACAAAAACAATGTAACCAAAATAATAAGCAAAACAGATACTTCATATTTTGATTACATCTATAACGACTATAATTTACCCGTAAAAAAGATAACTGTAGATAAAAATGGTAATGCTCTTGGTGAAACTAAATATTATTATGAATCACTTTAAGTCATTATTTTTATAAATTGTACAATAATATTAGAAAAAAAATGAAAAATTATTACTTCTATTTATTGTATTCTTAAGTACTTGGCAACATTAATCTAAACAAGTTCTAAAAACAAAGACAGAAACAGGTAATTATAATATCATAGAATTATTTGTTTTTAGAAATGGAGCTGATACTTGTATAACAGATGGTAGTAATGATTTTACTTCTATTGTAGGATACCTTAGGTGTTATCTATCTAGAAGATGAAAATGCTAATATAACAGCCTTATCTTACGAGAATACAAATAATTAATTCTTATCTCTTTACAATGAATATTTAAGAAATATTACCTATAATTTTAGTGGTATTTTTTCTAATAACACTTCTGATTTAATTAATATAGGACTCCAATTTATCAAGAAGAAACTGTAATAGATTTTAATATAATTATAAATGCCATTACAACCACAACTCACGGTAGAGCTAAAAATATAAATAATACCTCTACAAGTTTATTATATATTAGTGCACCCATACCCAAGTTAGACAATAATGGCAACCCCTTACTTGATAATTTATGGATTTCTGTAAGTAGTGAATATGGATATTTTACAGAAACACCTCATGATCCAAATGCAGAAGATGAGTTTATTACAGGAGAATGGTGGGCAAAATTTAGCGGAACTCCTTAGATAGAGCAAACAACAGATTGCGATGATAACCACATAGATTATATACCTTATTTATGGAACTCACTAAATGTTGAAGAGTTAGAGTTTATTGAAAAAACTGTTTTTATTACTCCGAATCCAGCTAATCACAAAGTATTTGTAAACAGCGTAGAAGGAGAAAATTCTTATAAAATTTTTGACCCTCGAGGGAGAAGTTTAAAAAAAGGAAAACTTAATACTGATAAAAGCATAAATATAGAAGAACTTTCAAAAGGAGTCTATTTTTTAAAAATTCGAGGTAAACAGCCTATTAAATTTATTAAAGAGCGTATTTAGTAGGTATAAATTTTACAGAAAAGCATTCATATTCTAAACAAAAAAAAGCCAAATAAAATATTTGGCTTTTTTTTGTTTAGAAATTTTACGGCAGAATTAGCCTACCGTCTTTATCATTTCTTGCAAAGAAACGCTAGACTGCTCTCCAGTTTTCATATTTTTTAAAGTGTATTTCTCCTCTTCCATCTCTTTGGTGCCTGCCAATACTACAAACGAGATATCGCGCTTGTTGGCGTGATTCATTTGTTTTTTCATCTTGGCAGCATCGGGATACATTTCGGCTGCGATATGTTGAGCTCTTAATTCTTTTACGGCTTTCATCGCGTACAGCGCTTCTTTCTCTCCAAAATTGATAAATATCACTTGAGTATTCGCTTCCGCGGAAGCAGGAAATAAACCGAGTTCTTCTAACACCAAGTAGATTCTATCCAAACCAAACGAGATCCCAACGCCACTCATATTTTTAAGTCCAAAGATACCGGTAAGATCATCATAGCGACCTCCGCCGCCAATAGAACCCATCTTCACTTTCTCTGGTGCTGCTACTTCAAAAATAGCGCCGGTGTAGTAATTAAGTCCGCGTGCTAATGTCACATCCAAGTCTAATTTAGCGGTGTTTAAAGGCATCGCTTCAAGCGCGTGTTGTATAAATTCTAATTCTTCAATTCCTTTCTTTCCCTCTTCAGAGCTTGCTAAAATCTCTTTTAAACCTTCTATTTTAGTTGAAAAGTCTCCACTAAGCGAAAATATAGGTTGTATGGTTTTTATGGCTTCCGCAGAAATACCTTTTTGCTGCATTTCTTTTACAACGCCTTCCTCCCCTATTTTATCGAGCTTATCTAAAGCCACGGTGAAATCGATAAGCTTATCGCTTTCACCAATCACTTCAGCAAAACCAGAAAGCACTTTTCTATTGTTGATTTTTATGGTCCCCCCTTCCAAACCTAAAGCAGAAAATACAGCATCGTACAACTGAATAAATTCTACTTCTTGCCAAAGGCTATCGCTGCCTACCACATCTGCATCGCATTGATAGAATTCTCTAAACCTTCCTTTTTGTGGCCTATCGGCACGCCAAACCGGCTGAATTTGATAGCGTTTAAACGGAAATTCAATTTCGTTTTGATGTTGCACCACATAACGCGCAAAAGGAACGGTAAGGTCGTAACGCAAAGCTTTTTCTGAAATTTGCGCAGTGATCTTTTGGCTATTTTTTTCCGCGAAAGCGTCATCATCTACTTTCTTTAAAAAATCTCCACTATTCAGAATTTTAAAAATAAGTCGGTCGCCTTCTTCGCCGTACTTCCCCATCAAGGTATCTGAATTTTCAAAACTGGGCGTTTCTATAGGTTGAAAGCCAAATTTTTGAAACTGATGTTTGATGGTAGAAAAAATATAATTTCTTTTACTAACTTCTACAGGAGAAAAATCTCTTGTTCCTTTAGGTATTGTGGGTTTTTGTGCCATATCAAAATTTAAAGTCACAAAGATAATTAAACAAAAGGGAAATTATAAGTAACTTTTGGGGCTTAAGCTCGTCTTATTAACAACGCTCAACACAAACGCATGTTTTCACTCGTCAAAGAAAATATAAGAATTGCTCTAGACAGCATAAGAACTCAGTTGCTTAGAACTATTTTAACGGTATTGATTATCGCTATTGGAATTACCGCTTTGGTAGGAATTTTGAGTGCAGTAAATGCACTAGAAAATACAATTACCAGTGATTTTGCTTCGATGGGCGCTAATACCTTCAATTTGCAGCGATACGATTTTACCGTGCAAACCAGAGGCAGCGGAGAAGTGCAAAAAGTGAATCCTGTAATTACCTATCGCGACGCCAAAGAGTTTAAAGAGAATTTTATCTACCCGAATACCAATACTTCTATTTCTTTTACAGGAACCTCAGCAGCCGAAATTAAATACGGAAAAGAAAAGACAGATCCGGAAGTCAACGTTTTGGGCGTGAACGAATATTTTCTAACCAACTCTGGACTAGAAGTAGAAACGGGAAGGGATTTTTCTTATTTTGATATTGAAAATAACGTGAGCGTTTGCGTGATTGGGTCTGATTTTAAAGACGGAATTTTTAATAATATAGATCCTATAAACAAAACCATTAGCGTTCGTGGCGCTAAATTTAAAGTGATTGGCGTTTTGGAAAGCAAAGGATCAACTTTTGGAAGCAATCAAGATTTACGGGTGTTAATTCCCATTCAAAAAGCACGGACTTTATTTAACCTCGCCAATACCAACTATAATATTAGTGTAAAAGTAGCCGATAAAGAGATGCTGGAAGGGGCGCAAGATGAGGCGATTATTAGTTTTAGAAAGATTCGTAAGTTAAAACCAAAAGAGGAAAATAATTTTGGAATAGAGCGAAGCGATAGTTTACTCAACGAGATTTTTAAAATTATGGGTTACTTAGATGTGGCCGCTTGGATTATTTCTATCATTACTATCTTAGGGTCTTCCATTGCACTAATGAATATTATGCTGGTTTCGGTAACCGAAAGAACCCGAGAGATTGGGGTAAGAAAAGCTTTAGGTGCCAAAAAGAACACGATTGCTTTTCAGTTTTTTAGCGAAACCATTATTATTGGTCAGCTAGGCGGAATTTTAGGAATTCTCTTAGGTATGCTAATAGGTTACATTGTAGCGGTTAGCGCCGATTTTGTTTTTAGCATTCCGTGGGGAGCCATTATTTCTGCTACGGTAATCTCTTTGGTTATCGCAATTCTTTCGGGTAGTTATCCTGCGCTTAAAGCGGCAAAACAAAACCCGATAGAATCTTTACGATATGAGTAATTTATATCTTAGTCGTACCGACTAAGATATAAGACCGCTTTGCTATAAGACATTAGACGTAAGATTTAATCTACGAAGTAGCGATTATCATATTTATCAAACTTATACACCTATGATAAATATTAAAATAAAACTCAATAAGAAAAACAGGAAGGCTGCAACCAAAAAAATATCTTAATCGGACAGTAATTACTATTAACTATTCAACCTCTATAATACGTTCAAAATATTGAAATAATTCTCCTTTGGTAATATTCGCTCCTTGCTGAATGAGGGCAAAGATATCTTTATTTCGATCTTCTGAAATTGCCTTTACAGAATTATAAATCTCTACATCTTCTGTCAATAAATTATCCTGAAGCCAGGCATAGCCTTCTTTAGTAGCTATATTTATAGCTTCATTATTCACTTTTATCCCTATAAGACGCATTTTTGCCTCTTCAATATGAAATAAAAATAATTGCTGCTTAGAAAGATGCTCCAAGTATTTGGCTTGATTAAGCACACCTTCCCAAACCAAATCACTAAATACATCTAATTCATCTTCTGCTAATTGTGGTTTATTTTCTTTTATCTCTGCCCACTCCTCTGCGGTAATAGATTGAGAAGCAAGAAAATTTATAAATTCTGGATGTAACTCATCCAATTGCTCTTTTGTTAACCTTGCGTATTTCATAAACTCTTTTCCTTTTAGGAATTGCAAAAATAAAAAACCGAATGTATTTCTACATTCGGTTATTAAAAATTTTAAGATTAAAATCTTATTTACTTTCTTCTTGTTTTAATTTTGTAAAATGCTTGTAGAAAAAAGGAATAGTTTCAATTCCTTTAAGATAATTCCAAACTCCAAAATTCTCATTAGGAGAGTGAATAGCATCACTATCTAACCCAAATCCCATCAAAATAGTTTTACTTCCTAATTCTTTTTCAAACATAGAAACAATAGGAATACTCCCACCACTTCTTTGCGGAATTGGGTCTTTACCAAAAACTTCCTTATAGGCATCATTAGCAGCTTGATACTCGATTCCTGTAATTGGAGTTACATAACCTTGACCTCCATGGTGAGGTTTTACTTCTACCGTAACTCCGCTTGAAGCGATATTCTCAAAGTGAGTTTTGAACAATTGTGTAATTTCTTTCCAATCTTGGTTGGGAACTAAACGCATAGAAATTTTTGCAAAAGCTTTACTTGGTATTACGGTTTTAGCTCCTTCACCTATATAACCACCCCAAATTCCGTTGACATCTAGGGTAGGACGAATAGAATTTCTTTCATTCGTTACGTATCCTTTTTCTCCGTAAACATCATTTAAATCTAATGCTTCTTTGTATTTCTCTAAATTAAACGGAGCTTCCCCCATTTTAGCGCGCTCTTCCTTAGATAATTCTTCAACCTTATCATAGAATCCTGGAATGGTGATATGGTTATTCTCATCGGTAAGAGAGGCTATCATTTTACTCAACACATTAATAGGGTTAGCTACAGCACCACCGTACAACCCAGAATGTAAATCTCTGTTAGGACCTGTAACTTCTACTTCTACATAACTTAAGCCTCGTAAACCTGTGGTTATAGATGGGACATCTTTAGCGATCATACCTGTGTCAGAAATTAAAATCACATCGTTTTTAAGCTTTTCTTGATTTCTTTCTATAAACCATCCTAAGTTCTCACTCCCTACTTCTTCTTCTCCTTCAATCATAAACTTTACATTACAAGGCAAGTCATCATTTTGCACCATATACTCTAAAGCTTTTACGTGCATATACATTTGTCCCTTGTCATCACATGCTCCACGGGCAAAAATTGCACCTTCAGGGTGAATTTCAGTTTTCTTTATTACCGGCTCAAAAGGAGGGTTATCCCAAAGTTCAATAGGATCAGCAGGTTGAACATCATAATGTCCATATACTAAAATAGTAGGCAAAGATTCGTCTATGATACGTTCTCCATAAACCACAGGGTAACCTGGAGTTTCACAAATTTCAGTAAGTGTACAACCCGCATTCTTTAAACTTTCTTTAATTACTTCTGCCGTTTTTATCACATCATCTTTAAAGGCAGGATCTGCACTCACCGATGGTATTTTAAGAATTTGAACTAATTCTTCTATAAACCTTTGCTTATTTTCTTCTACGTATGCTTTACTCCTATTCATTTTCGCTGTTTTTTTTAAAAGATTGCTCAAGATAAGAACTCCAAGATAAAAAAAGAAATTTTTATAATAATCTTTCTTTGAATATTGTAATCTTTGTTTATATTTGCAACCGCTTAGCAGAGAGTCCTAAGTTCTGTTAAGAAAATAATGCGGGCGTGGTGGAATTGGTAGACACGCTAGACTTAGGATCTAGTGCCGCGAGGTGTGAGAGTTCGAGTCTCTCCGCCCGTACAAAAAAACCTTCTCAATTTGAGAAGGTTTTTTTTATTATTATACTCTCAAGCTTTTTCTCAAAAAAATCCTACCTTTATATTTCTTCTAGATATAATTATTTTTGAAAAAAAAGAATTGATATATCAAAATTACCCCTTTAGTGTTCAATTGTTTGAATGAAAATTTCAATTGGAATTTCAGTATTTACGAAGTATATATTAAACGCTAAGTGTTTTATTGGAATTAATACATCCTATCTCCCTTATTAAAAAAAAGTCATTTATTTATATATTTGAGTAATTTCATTTAAATTCAATACTAATCTTATCAAAATTTTCTATTAATTTTTTTATTTTTAAAATTAGTTGCTAAAACGTGTAATTAATCATAATGAAATAATAGTGTATTTTAAAAATTAATTTAAACATTTTATATGAAAATCAATAATAAAGTTATCGTAATTACAGGAGCAAATGGAGGAATCGGAAGTGCAATAGCTCGTAAACTTGATAGAGAAGGTTGTTTTTTAGTATTGACTGCTAGAAGAAAGGAGTCTTTAACAGAATTAAAAAAAGACCTGAAAAATAATCACCTCGAAGTTGAAATGGATGTGACTAATAACAAAAGCGTTTTAGATGCTTTTACTACAATTTTAAATAATGTCGAGACCATAGATGTTTTAGTGAATGTGGCGGGAGTAATGCCTCTCACGTACTTAAAAAATCTTCACTTAGATGAATGGCTAAATACAATAGAAGTAAATGTGAAAGGTATCTTAAGAACTTTACACGGAGCACTTCCTATCATGAAAAAACAAAAAAAGGGACATATTGTAAATATCGCCTCTGTTGACGGAAAAGAACTTTATAAAGGTGGTGCTGTCTATGGAGCTTCAAAAGCCGCTATCATAGCTCTTTCTCGAGCAATGAGAATGGAACTTTCTCCAAATTTTAATATTAAAGTAACTTCCATTGAGCCTGGAACCGTAGATACAAGCCTGAGAGAGGACATTACAGATACTGAACTTTTAAATGATAAAGACTATGGCGGAGATGAGCCTATGTTAGATCCCGAAGATATAGCTAGAGCCGTTCTATATGTTATTTCCGAACCTCATCAATCCAATATTAATCAACTCACCATAAAGCCTACTGGCAAATCATAAAATGAAATAGTACTATTGATATAAATACAAAATAGTTTCCTGATTGTTTAGCACATTTTAAGTTTAGTTTTAAACACCACACTACTTTATCTACTATAGCTATTTAACTATAATGACAATTCCTATAACTGAATTTACTATTTTTTCTAATTGTCATAATATCTTGATAAAAAATAAGGCCCCTTATCACTGAATATTGATTCAGAATTAAGTTATTTTAAAACAATGATTTATAGCAACATTTCATAATTCTCGATTTTCAGAAAACATTAACATATTATGAAAAAGGGTGTGAACTTCTTGTTATGCTACACTTTTCGATATCACTAACTTTCTCTATCTCAGAAAACTATTATTTTAGATAGTATTGAAGGCTTCCCTGTTTTTGAAGGCTTCCCTGTTTTTGAAGGCTTCCCTGTTTTTCATACAGTTTAAAAATCAACTATTTTTAAGTTATGAAGAAAAGCAGATTTACAGAAGCACAAATAATAGCAATGCTTCAACAGTACGAATCGGGAATGAAGGTTACCGACATTTGCCGAGACAAAGGAATTACCACGGCGGCGTTTTATAGCTGGAAGCGTAAGTATGGTGGTATGGATGCTCAACAACTCAAGTAGCTTAAATCGCTTCAGGAAGAGAATCAGCGTCTAAAGCAGATGTATGCTGATTTGAGCCTTGACCACCGTATCCTTAAAGATATTATTGAAAAAAAGCTTTAAAGCCTTGTGAACGTAAGGAATTGGCCGAGCAAGTAGTTAAGCAGGAGAAGTTGAGTTATTGTGAGAGCTTGCGAGTTGGTTTGCTTAAGTCGCTCTATGTGGTATTATAAGACCAAGAGGGATGATTCTGAAGTAATAGACAAACTTACAGAAATGAGTGAGATCAAACCTAATCGAGGATTTGATTACTATTTCTACAGAATCCGATCACAAGGCTTTAAATGGAATCGGAAACGAGTCCTTCGGGTATACAGGCTTTTAGGCCTGCAATTGAGAAGAAAGATCAAAAAGCGCCTTCCAGCTCGTGTTAAAACTCCTCTAGATCAACCTCAGGCACCAAGACAGGTGTGGAGTGCAGATTTTATTAGTGATGGCCTAATGACAGGAAGAAAGTTTAGGGTATTTAACCTTATTGATGATTATAACAGAGAGGCACTATGTACTACTCCAGCACTATCAATGCCTGGCCTACGTGTGGTGGAATATCTAAGGCAGGCCATAGAGGTTTACGGCAAACCTTTACAAATACGAGTGGATAACGGGCCAGAATTTATTTCAAAAATATGTATGTCCTCCTGCGAAACTGAAGGAATCGAGATCAATTATATCCAACCAGGAAAACCATCACAAAATGGATACATTAAAAGGTTCAATAAAACATTTAGAGAAGACATTTTGGACGCTTACATCTTCCAAAATTTAGAAGAAGTACAACAGATAGCTGAGGGCTTTAGGGAAGATTATAACAAATATCACCCACATAAATCAATGGGCAGAAAAAGCCCTAATCAGATCTATAAAGAATTTTCATTGGGTCTAGACCCAATGAAAAAAGAAAAATTGTGTAATTTAGAGCTGTCCGAAAACGGGTAAGTCTTCAGTTAGTTTGGGAGACTATTCAATATGTAAATGAAAATACGGTGCGAGTTAAATATTGGTATAATTTTATACCACTTGTTCTTTTCTTTATTCCTATTGTTTATATTCTACTTCTCATTACAAATAAAACAAAGTGAGTCTTTCTAAACACAAAGATTAAATTCATAAATTTTTACTTGCCTGCTAAATAGATATCAGTCATATTTGTCTGGTTTGATTTTTAAGAAAATAATTATCTAGATTGTTTTAGTACTTAGTAGTCTACATCGACCCAATTTTGAGAATCTATAAAACAAATACTAACTTTTTTATCCAAATCAATTATGAAAAAACAATTACTAATTATTACTACTTGCTTATTTACATTATTCAGTATAAATGCGCAAGATAAGGGAGATTTTGAATTCGGGGGACATTTAGGGTTAAACCTCGCTAATGTTTCTACCATTTATGGACAAGATAATACAGACGCTAGAGTAGCTTTTAACATTGGGGCTCTAGGGGAATATTATTTTTCTGTCAGATGGGGAGTAAAAATGAAAATTATATACGACAATAAAGGATGGTCTGACGGATTCTTTACTAATGAAGATAATGATGTAACAGTTATTACAGACTTTAAACTTAATTATATTACTGTTCCTGTGATGGCCAATTGGCATTTTGGCTCAAGAAGAAATTGGTATTTAAATTTTGGACCTTACGCAGGTTTTTTAATCAATGCTGAAGACTCTGAATTAGAAATAGACGTTAAAGAAGCTTTTAATACAACTGAATTTGGTCTAGCTTATGGTATTGGTTACAAGTTTAGCTTAAATGAAAAGAGTAAGCTTTTTGTAGAATATGATGGACAATCTGGATTAACTGATATATTCGAAGAGAATGGTGGAGATTCTGTGATAAGTAGTAGAAGTAGTTTCAACCTTGGAATATTATTTATTTTATAAACTAAACAGGTTTAATTAAATCTTTCTTGAATACTGTATGTGAAAGTATAGGTATTCTTAAAAAAGCGCTAGGTTTTTATTTTATTCAAATAAAAACCTAGCCCTTTAAATATTAAAAATAAATTTTACACTCTGGTAACACCTCTTTTACTCTTGCTTTTTCACTATCACTAAAAGAATTTCCCACGGCTATTAATGTTTGAAGATTTTTTAAATCGCTAAGTTTTTCTGGAAATTTCTCTAAATCATTGTTAGAAATTATAAGCATTTCTAACGATTTTAATTCTGAAAAGCCCTTTGGTAATACGGTTAATTCATTATTATTTATGATAAGAATTTTTAAATGACGTAAATTCTTTATCTCTTCTGGCAAATTCCTTAATTTATTATGTTCTAAGTTAAGTTCCTCTAAAGACTTAAGCTTTGCCCATTCTCTATCAAATTCATGAAACTGATTAAAACCAAGTTTTAAAGTTTTCAGGTTTTTTAATCCTCGTATGTTTTGCGGTAAATAACTAAGTTGATTGTGTGCCAATTCTAGCACCTCTAAACTTTTACAATCCCCTATTTCTTCTGGTAAGGCAGTTAATGAATTTGAAGATAAATGTAAAAATTGTAATTCCTTTAATTTTCCAATAGATCTCGGTATTTGTGTAAGAGAATTGTCTGCTATATCTAGTGATTTTAAATTATCTAGTTCGCTTATTTCTTGAGGCAAGTACTGGAAGGAATTTAATTTTAAGTTAAGTGTTTCGAGTTTCTTTAGCTGAAAAAGAGATGACTCCCAATGTGATAAATGATTTCGCATTAAATTTAAAAACGTTAATTCTTGAAATTCTTTTAAATCTTCTGGAATAAAGAATAACTGTTGATCTCTTAAATTGAGACTCTTCACATCATTTTTTTCCGCTACAGCGACATTTAATTTATCGTAAACTTTATTTCTTAACGGATTTGCACTTTGTGCGTAAATAGAATGTGAGCACAAACTATATGCCCAAGAGAATAAACAAATTATCAAAGTATTTTTAAAATATTTCATATATATAATCTTTAAATGAAAAAAAGGACCGATGCTTTGCCCTCGCACCGATCCTTACCATAAACATGGTTGAAAAACGTTTTTAGTTAGATTTTAATACTTTATATCTAGCTGTTTTATTTCCAATTTTTACCTCAACGATATACAATTGATCTGAGCTAGAAAACTCAGAAAAGTTGAGTCTTAATTCTTGCTTGCTTCCTGTTGTTTGCATTCCGTTGATTTCGGTTACTTTTCTTCCTAAAAGATCAAATACCTGAATTTCTATATCCTGACCTGAAACATCTTTTATTCCAACATATACATTTCCCTGAGTTGGATTAGGATAAATACTTACGATATCCTTCAAATTACTTACAGCACTTAGCTCATCCTCTACAACGATATAATCAGTTTTAATCACCTCATTATTTCCTGCAACATTAGTAGTTTTTAATGTTACCGAGTAAATCCCCTCTGTATCATAAGTCACCATTGGGTTTTCATCTGTAGACGTTGCTGGAGTACCTCCTTCAAAAGTCCATTCCCAAGTTGTTGGATTGTTAGAAGTAAGATCTGTAAAAGTAACGACATCACCTTCTTCAACTAGAACTTCATCTACCATAAAATCACTTACTGGTGTTTGAGCTCCTAAATTCTCGTTTAATGCAAATACCACCGTTGCTGAAGCATTAAATGTCACATCATTAAAAGTAGCATCTTGTTGAGCTATATTAGAGCCACTTGGATGTTGTATAGAAAAGAAACCATATTTAAAATCTGGTGTAAAAGTTAATCCTGTTGGCTCCGATCCTGCAGGCATAGAAGCAAACAACTCTACATTAGGCGTCGTTTGTGTATGGTCTGGACGCACTACCCAAATGTAATTATTACCACCATCTTGTAATACCCAAAGATTTCCTTTATCATCAAAGGTAAGATTGTCATTTCCTCCTCCCCAAGGTTCTGTATAACTTCCTTGTGTAGATGAAATTTCGTAACTCATTCCTCCTACAAAAGTTTCAAAATTTGCAACTGTAGATCCGTTGTCTGTAAATCTATAGGTTCTACTTTTTCCTTTAGCAGTGAAGTAAATTTTTCCGTCAAGCGGACTTATTTCACAGTCTTCAACTCCGTTAAAATTGGTTCCGCCAAGAGCAGCTGCAGCCGTGGTTACATTATTTCTTTCTGCAGTGGTTGTATTAGGAACTTGAACCCACTGTGCGGTTGTAGAAGTAGGATCATTATTTACAAGCGGTGCGTCTAAAACTAATACATATAAGATACCTGAAGTTAAATCACCAGGAGTGTCCATTACATATTTGTACACACAATCTGTACCACCATCTTCACCATAATAAGCTGTAGTAGAATCGTCGCTTACTACCACATTCTCATGCTTCATTCTTCCCATAGCCCAAAGTTTCTCTTGACCATTTCCATAATCCATTACTTCTGCAGTTACTGGATCAATTTCTACTAACCATCCCACATCTTCGTACCCATCGTTGTTCACATCTCCTCCATTAGTAGATTCTTCTGCAGTAACCATGGTTCCCCAAGGTGTTACTCCACCAGAACAGTTTCTTACCGTAGTTACCAAAGCGGTATTGTATAAATCTACTGGTCTCGTATTGCTTACTTCCCATAATAATGTTTGATCGTTAAAGTTTACATCTAAAATTGAAACTCCCCCAGGGTTATTTTCATGATTAACCGATACATAACCTAATTCACTACTCCCATTAATTGGCACATATCCTGTAAAGTCATTATTTCCTGGAATGTTACCACTACCATCCATATAAGCATCACCTTGTTTAAAGATCATCTGGAAACGATGTTCTTGAGGAATTATCATATGACTTTGTTGAGCGGTAGGAACTATAGAAGAAAAGCATCCAATATGTGGATTGCTACAGTCAAAATTTGAAACAAATTCTTCTACTAAGTATAAATCAAAACGCAAATCTGAGCTACTAGCCGTGGCTTGATGCAGCTCTACAGCAATTACATTATTACCTTCTTGTAAGTTATTTACTAGGTTAATTGCGGTATATTCACCTTCACTAGAACCTCCCACAGTAGAAGTTGCATAAGTATTATAGGTAACAACTCCTGTAGGCATATTTAACCTAGATACTTCAGTTCCGTTAAGGTAAACCACAACGCCATCATCCTGCATGATATTTAACACTAAGTCTTCATATGAAGCTGCATTAGTTACTTGAAACTCATGACGAAAGTAATACGTAGGATACTTATTATTTGCATCTGGACCATAATTTAAAGCGGTGGTTTCTACTCCATCTCCATATCCTAAAATAGCATTTCCTGTTGCCCAAGCAGACGCGTCATAATTTGCATCTTTCCAAGAAGAACCTAAATCTACTCCTGTATCATTGTAAGACCATAGACTTCCTGTATTTATAAATGTTTCAACACTTGATAGCACTACTGAAGAATTTTCGTTTAATTCTTTTTGAGGTAGCTCTCTACAATTGTCATTAAAATTTTTTGCTTGAATTCCTACAGAAAAAACTGAAAGTGCTACAAGACCTAAAAAGGATTTTTTTTTCATTGTTAAAGTTTTTGAGGTTTTTTATTTCGAGATAAAAATAGAAGTTGAAATTCTTCTAGGATCAAATTCCGTTTTAAGCTTATTTTATATAAAAGTTAGCTAGGTTAAGTTAGCCTTAGATTAAAGTTATGAATGTAAACTCCCTGTTAAGTGGTTTTAATCAAGACTCTAAAGAATAACAGCTTACGTAAAATCATTGATTTAATTTTACTGCTTCTTCTCCATTCAAAGATTTGATAAATGCTATTAAATCTTGTTTTTCTTTATCAGAAAGATTTAAAGGATCTGGAGATAAGGTTTGATTAATCACTTTTAAGCCATTCCCTTCTCCTCCTCCATCATTATAAAAGTCAATAACTTCCTCCAAAGTATTGTAAGCTCCATTATGAAAATATGGCGCTGTTAGTCCAGCGTTTCTTACGGTTGTGGTTTTAAATGATTTTTCATAGACCCAAGCTTTTTCTTCAAAAATTTTATTTTCCCAACGGCCTTCATCACTATCTAATACAACTTCTTGAGTTTGTGGATTTTTTAAAACACCTAAAATTTCACTTTCAGAATCACTATAAAAAGGAGGTACAAGTCCCGAAAAAGTAGGGGGAAAATGACAGGTAGCGCAATTGGCTTTTCCCATAAATAAATTGAAACCATTTTTTACTTCTTGTGGTAATACAGATTTTTCATTTTTTATAAATTCATCAAACTCACTATCAAAACTGGTTAATGAAAGCACATAAGAAGATAGAGCTTTAGAAAAGTTTTCTCTAGTAATTTGATTTTTACCAAAAACCTTTTCAAAACTACTGGCATATGCTCTATTATCTGTCAATTTTTTTAAAATCGCATCGTAGGCAGTATTAAATTCTTCTGGATTAAAAATAACATGCTCTGCTTGCTGCTCTAACGAAAAAGCTCGTAGGTCATAGAAAAACCGTTCGGCATAAACTGCATTAAGCAATGTGGGAGAATTTCTCAACACCGTGCTCCCTTCTATATTACTTAAAGATTTAGGTTGCCCATCGGTAAACGCTAACTTAGGATTATGGCAAGAAGCACAACTTATTTGTTGATTCTCGCTTAACGCGGAATCATAAAAAAGTTTCTCTCCTAGACTATTTAAGGCTTTAGAGTCTTCTTCTTTTTTTAATTCTGTAAAGAAATAAGGGTTGAGAAAATCTTCAGAAAATATAGACTCACTTTTAGGATTCCAAGCAGAAATATAAGAGAGAAAATCTGGAACTTCTTTTTGTTCTAATTTTCCTAATTTTTGATATAAAGGATTGAGATAGGTTTTTAAAAATACCAGTCTATCAAAATCTTCAAAAGAAGTAGGTTGTTTTAAGTAGTGAATAGATTTAGAAAAAAGACTAATTACTTCTTTTAATTCTTTTGACGGAGCATGTTGATAAAAATCTTCTAAAAAGGCATTCATAGCCTCCATCGAGACTCTAGCTTCCTCTATAACGTTGAGTGAACCTGGAGTATCAAAACCTGTAACTCCCAATGTGAAAATTCTAACCAACCCCAATCGCATAGCAGCAATTTCGTTCTCGGGTTCAATTGTTTTTGTTTTTAAGCCTTTATATAATAATTGATAAGAGTTAAAAAGTTTTCTACTATTAGAAGCGATTAGATTAGCGTCTAAATTTTCCTCATCTACGTGAACTAATTCATCTAATACCTGTAAGCCTTCCGGCGGAATAACATCAGGCAGCATACCCGATTTTTTTATATGTAATAAAGGGGCTCCATTAATATGTTCGTTCACATATTCTTGATGGTAAAAAGCTAAGTAGAACTCAATCTTTTTATAAGAAAGTCGAGCCAATTTAACTGCCGCCCTTAGGTTTTCAATCTCTGCTTTATGTAATTTATAAGCATTAGCAGTCGAATCTAAATGTACCAAAGACGTTTGTAGCTCATCTGCATAAGCCCAAAATCTATTGCTTTTATACTGATAATCAGTTTTTTCAGAAAAAGAAGAAAAGACAAAAAATAGCATAACAAGCAAGCAAGACAAAAAAAAACTAAGTGTTTTAAAAGAAAGTCGCATAAGTGATAAAAGTTATGCAGTAAACTTAATAGAGTATTTTTAGGCGTAGATTACCTAAAGATTATCAAAAAATTAAATTGCTTACTTAATTGATTAGAAACCACTTCTCTTTTCTACTTCTTGAGTCAATCCTATTCCTTTTTTTGTTATGCAGAGAAAATCGTAATTTTATCATTAAAACTATATTATGAAAAAAATTACAACACTATTTCTCTTTTTAGCTTGTACGTTGATAGTTTCAGCTCAAAGCTATACTACTCCAAATAATGGAGGGAATTATGATTTAAACGATATCTTAAATTTGAGTCCGAGTACATTAAGCTACAACGGAACGGAGTATACCTTAACGGAAGATTTAATTATAGCTCCTACCGATACTTTTACTATTAGCACTCCCGAAACTTTAAATATCGCTGCTGATATTTTAATTACTATTGAAGGTACCTTTACTTGCGATGCAGGAAATGATCAAATTGTAATCAAAGCAGTTGATAATACCAATCCTTACGAAGGTTTTAGATTTGAACAAAATGCTGATGTTCTTATTAATAACACCTCTATAACCTACGGTGGAGGTTTAAAAGTTATCACACCCAACTTTACATTAACCGAAAGTTTTCTTTCTAATAATGTTTCTGGTGTAGCAACAGGAGCTGTTGTTTCTTTATCTAACGGAGCTCCACTTATAGAAAACAACAATTTCACTTTTAATGATTTACCAGCTATTTCATCGGGAGCTAATCAAACAGTTTCAGCTACGATAAAAGGAAATTACTTAGAAGGGAATAATCAATCAAATCAAAATAGACCACAAATAAATATGGGAGCTACTGGATTAGACACCTTAAGAATAACCAACAACACCATATTAGGCGATGCTTCTTTAGATCAAGTTGGAGGAATTGCAGTAGCCAATCTTTTGGGTGGAGAATTAAGAGCTATACTTGATGATAATACCATTACCGATAATCGCTATGGAATAACAATCGCTGGAGGAAATTCTTTCGCTTACATAAGAAACAATATTATTGAAAATAACAATACTCAAAACATTCCTTTTTCTGGAGGTAGTGGTATTTCTTTAAATTCAAATGCAGAGACTCAAACGATTATTGCTAGAAATAATGAAATTAGAAACAACCTTTGGGGAATTACACTTATAGGAGAAGCTTCTATCGATTTAGGAACTGTTAACGATCCTGGAGACAATATTTTTTCTGAAAACGGTAATAATGGAGTTGTTTACGCGCTTTATAATAATACAGATAACACCATACAGGCTGTTTATAATTGCTGGGAAGAAGATATCACAGCTTCAGATATCCATGAAGTTGAGCCATATATTTTTCATCAAACAGATGATGCATCTTTAGGAGAAGTAATTTTTACTCCTTTTAATTGTGCAGATCTTAGTGCTTCTACTAACCAAAATTTACAAATTAATGTTTACCCCAATCCTTCTTTTGGAAACTTTTCTATAGAAAACACACAGAATTTTCAACAATTAAGGATCTATAACCTTAACGGAAAAAAGATAAAAACATTTTCATTGACAAACAACCTTAATGAGATTAACACAGATTTATCTTCTGGGCTTTACCTATTAGAATTTAAGAAAAATAAGAAAAAAGCTTTTACAAAATTGATTATTAAATAAGCATTAAAATTTAAACTGTCAACAAAAAGAAAAGTGAAAACTTTTCTTTTTGTTTTTAATAGCATTCTATCTTTGTCGTATGCAAAATGTATTTGATGTTATTATTGTGGGTGGTGGTGCAGCTGGCTTTTTTACCGCCATTCAAATTGCCGAACACAATCATAAAAAACGTATTCTTATTTTAGAACGAGGAAAAGAAGTACTTACCAAGGTGAAAATCTCTGGTGGTGGTCGTTGCAATGTAACCCACGCCGAATTTATTCCGCAAGAATTGGTTAAAAACTATCCCAGAGGAGAGCGAGAATTGCTTGGTCCTTTTCACCAATTTATGACTGGCGATACGATTGAATGGTTTGAAAAACAAGGCGTGGAGCTTAAAATTGAAGAAGACGGAAGAATGTTTCCTGTAAGTGATTCTTCCCAAACCATCATCGATTGTTTTCTTAAAAAAACGCAAGATTTAGGGATTGAAATCAGAACTTTAGAATCTGTAAAAGATTTTTTTAAGAAAGAAGGTCTTTGGAATCTCACCACCAAATCTACAACTTACCAAACCGAAAAATTGGTGATTGCAACTGGAAGCAACCCAAAAATATGGAATCACTTACAAGAGTTAAAGCATCACATTGCATCTCCGGTTCCTTCATTGTTTACGTTTAATACCAAAGACGAGCGCGTTCAAGGATTGGCAGGAATTAGCACCTATGCTTCCGTAAAGGTAGTGGGGGAAAAATTAGAAAGTGAAGGGCCGTTATTAATAACGCATTGGGGTTTCAGCGGACCGGGGATTTTAAAACTTTCGGCTTGGGGAGCGCAAAAGCTTTTTGAGAAAGACTATCAGTTTCAATTAGAAATTAACTGGCTTGGTTACGCTTCCGCGGAAGCGGCACTAGAAAAACTATTGAAAGTAAAAAAGCAGCATCCCAAGCAGCAAATCGCCACCTACGCACAATTAAATCTACCCAAACGTTTGTGGCAGCAATTGGTAGCCGCAAGTATTCCTAAAAACAGAATGTGGGCAGAAGTGAGCACCAAAGAATTGAAAAATTTATGTGAAGAACTAACGCAAGGAATTTATCACATACAAGGCAAAAGCACTTTTAAAGAAGAATTTGTGACAGCCGGTGGAGTGGAATTAAAGGAAATTAACTTTAAAACTATGGAAAGTAAATTGCAAGAAAACTTGTTTTTTGCCGGAGAAGTGATCAATATAGACGCTATTACAGGCGGATTTAACTTTCAAAATGCGTGGACAAGTGCGTTTATCGCGGCACGTGCTATAAGTTAAGTGTATGAAAAAGCATTTATTTATTCTGGCTCTGTTATTAGCCATTTTAGCTTCCTATGTAGTTCCGCAACTTTCAGAAATTTTACCCTTAAGAATTATTACTGATGTTGGAATTGCCTTTATTTTCTTCTTTTATGGCTTAAAATTATCACCCACCGAACTTAAATTGGGAATGCGTAATTACAAGTTACATCTGCTAATACAAGCAGCGACTTTTATTGTTTTCCCCGTATTGGTACTGCTATTGTATCCTGTATTTTCTTCTGAAGAATCCTACACGTATTGGCTTGCTTTCTTATTTTTAGCCGCCTTGCCTTCTACCGTTTCTTCTTCTGTAGTGATGGTTTCTTTGGCAAAAGGGAATATCCCCGCAGCCATTTTTAATGCGAGTTTATCTGGAATTATAGGCGTAGTTATTACTCCGCTGTGGCTTAGTTTTTTTCTAGATACTTCAGAAAATGACATCTCTTTCTTGGATGTATTTAGCAAATTAGGAATTCAAATCCTTATTCCGTTGGGGATAGGTTTTTTACTTCATAAATATGTTAAGAATATAGTAGCTAAGTACAAGGGCAAATTAAGCGTTTTCGATAAAAGTGTGATTGTTCTCATCGTTTATAATAGTTTTAGTCACTCTTTTAAGGCTAATATTTTTAGTGATTTATCTATTTTAGACCTAATTACTATTTTAGGTGGCGTTGTAGCATTATTTTTTACTATTTATGCGCTTATGGGATTTTTATCTAAGAAACTTCATTTCTCTAAGGAAGATGAGATTACAGCTAGATTTTGCGGTTCAAAAAAATCGTTGGTTCACGGTTCTGTAATGCTTCAGGTTTTGTTTGGGAATGCTCCCAGTGCAGGAATCTTTTTAATTCCCATTATGCTGTATCATATATTTCAACTGATGGTTGTTGCCGTATTTGCGAATAAATTTCAGCAGAGAAAAAGTTAATAGGTTTAGATAAAGAGGTAAAATAATCCTTAATTAAGTCTCCAAATTTCATAATTAAGTATGGCTGCAAATGCTAGCCAAAGAATATAAGGAATTAATAAATAGCCCGCTAAAGGCGAAACTACTTTAAACCATCTCATCGTAAAAAGCACCAAGATAAATAGAGAAATAACAATGATTAAGCTCAATAAAGGGAGCTTTAAACCAAAGAATACAATCGACCAAGCGGTGTTAAGTAACAGTAAAAATCCGAAATGATAAAGAGCAGTTTTAACCCAAACGTGGTGCAATCCTTTATTCCACACTAAGCCCAAAGCAATTCCCATTAAGATATATAAAGCAGTAGCAATTGGACCAAAAAACCAATTTGGTGGTGTAAATGCTGGTTTTTCTAAGGTTAGATACCAACTATCCAACCCAGATTGAGTGATAATAACGTCTACAAATCCCACCAATAAACAAACCAGAATTGAAATGGAAATATATTTCAGTTTGCTATTCATGACTTTTAAGTTTAGATAGCTGTAATTTATAAATTTATTTTTACAATCTCCATAAAAATGCTTTTATGAAGATTATATTTGCTGAAAATTTTGGTTATGCAAGAACAGCAGTTTATTCCATCAAAGAAATTTCAACTTCCAAAAGAAGGTCGTGTAGCCTGGGAATCGCCCAGTAATATCGCTTTGGTAAAATACTGGGGGAAATACGGAGAACAATTGCCTAAAAATGCTTCGATAAGTTTTACGCTTTCGCATTGTAAAACGACTACACAACTAAGCTTTGAGAAGAAAGATACTATAGAAAATTTTTCTTTTGAAATTTACCTTGACGGAAAACGAACTGAAAGTTTTGAACCAAAAATTAAGAAGTTTTTTGAACGCGTAGAGGTTTATCTTCCGTTCTTAAAACAGTATCACTTTAAGATTGAAACCCAGAATTCTTTTCCGCACAGTAGTGGAATTGCATCTTCAGCAAGCGGAATGAGTGCTTTAGCTTTATGTTTATTGCAATTAGAACGACAAGCAGATTCCGCTATGACGGAAGAATTTTTCAACAAAAAAGCATCGTTTTTAGCTAGATTGGGATCGGGAAGCGCGGCGAGAAGTATTCAAGGAAATCTGGTGGTTTGGGGCAAACATAAATCGGTTAAAAACAGCTCAAATCTTTACGGAGTAGCATATGATGGTCTTCACGATATTTTTAAAGAGTATCAAGACACTATTTTACTCGTAGATCGCGGTGAAAAACAAGTGAGTAGTACTGTGGGTCATGACTTGATGCACAATCACCCTTTTGCAGACCAACGCTTTAAGCAGGCTAACGAGAATTTAGAAAAACTACTACCCGTTTTAGCTTCTGGTAACCTAGAGGAATTTATCCACATCGTTGAGCAAGAAGCTTTGTCGTTACACGCAATGATGATGACGAGCCATCCCTATTTTATCTTAATGAAGCCCAACACACTGCAAATTATCAATAAAATTTGGGAATTTAGAAAATCGCATAACAGTAAGGTGTGTTTCACTTTAGATGCTGGCGCGAATGTACATGTGCTCTATCCTAAGAAAGAAAAAGAACAAGTTTTAGATTTCATTAAGAATCAGTTAGTTGTATATTGTCAAAAAGCGATGTATCTTTGTGATGAGGTAGGCTCTGGAGCAAAATCTATATAATTTTGCTTGAAAGCATTAAAGCGACACTATGAAAGGACCATTATTTTATTCAAAAATCTTATTATTTGGGGAATACGGAATCATAAAAGACTCTAAGGGTCTATCTATCCCATACAATTTTTATAATGGTGCATTAAAATCTAGCGATTCTCTTACCGAAGATCAATTAAAATCCAATCAAAATTTAAAGCGTTTTGCAGAGTACTTGAGAAAGTTAACTCAAGACAAACCAGCATTAATTAATTTTGATTTCGAAGAACTTGAAGAAGACATCCAGAACGGAATGTATTTTGACAGTAGCATTCCACAAGGCTATGGTGTAGGAAGTAGCGGTGCTTTAGTCGCTGCGATATACGAAAAATACGCCTTTCAAAAAATTACCGTTCTTGAAAGTTTAACTCGAGAGAAGTTATTAAATCTTAAAACTATTTTTGGAGAAATGGAATCTTTCTTTCATGGAAAGTCCTCTGGTTTAGACCCTTTAAATAGTTACTTAAGTTTACCTATTCTCATCAATTCTAAAGATCATATAGAAGCTGCAGGTATTCCTTCCCAAGCGATTAATGGAAAAGGTGCAGTATTTTTAATTGATAGTGGTATTGTAGGAGAAACTGCTCCAATGGTAAATATCTTTATGGAAAACATGAAGCAAGAAGGCTTTAGACAAATGCTTAAGAATAAGTTTACTAAACATACCGATGCTTGCGTAGACGATTTTTTAAAAGGTGATGTGAAATCTCTTTTCGGAAATATTAAACAGCTTTCTAATGTGGTTCTTGATAATTTCAAACCAATGATTCCTAAGCAATTCCATCAACTTTGGAAGGAAGGAATTGATACCAATGCGTATTATTTAAAATTATGCGGATCTGGCGGTGGCGGCTACATCTTAGGCTTTACCGAAGATATGGATAAAGCTAAAAAGGCATTGAAAGACTACAACTTAGAAGTAGTTTATAATTTTTAAAATTTTTAGATGTCTTCTAAAAAGAACAGACACCTACTGCTAAAATTAGCAAGTTTGTTCTCTGTCGTAAGAGGCTATAATATCTTGGTGATTATAGCGGCGCAATACCTTACTTCTATCTACATTCTTGCGCCAAACAAACCTTTAGCTGAAGTTTTATTTGACACTAATTTGTTTATTATCGTACTAGCATCTGCGCTAGCGATAGCTTCAGGATATATTATCAATAACTTTTACGATACCGAAAAGGACTTAATCAATAGACCACAAAAAACGTTTTTAGATAATTACATTAGTCAAAAGACAAAACTTTCGATGTATTTTACGCTAAATATAGTGTCGGTCATTCTTGCAAGTTACGTCTCTTTTAAAGCAGTATTATTTTTCTCTGTATATATTTTCTTTTTGTGGTTTTATTCGCATAAACTTAAAAAATATCCATTTATAGGTAATTTAACGGCTTCTGTTCTTGCTGTAATGCCATTTTTTGTAGTATTTGTATTTTATCAAAATTTTGATCTTATTATTTTTATTCATGCCACCTATCTATTTCTCATTATCTCCATTCGAGAATTAGTCAAGGATCTAGAAAACTTAAAAGGAGATTTTACACAAGAATACAATACCATTCCCGTAACTTACGGAGTAGCATTTACTAAAAAGATCGCCACTGTTTTAGTAGCACTAACCGCTATCCCTACCCTACTACTTTTGGTGCGAGATTTTAATATAGGGTATATGTATTACTATTTTCTTATTGCTTTCTTTTTATTGATTGCCTTTTTATATTTTTTATGGAAATCGAAGTCCAAACTTCAATATACCGTTCTACATAACTTATTAAAACTCATTATTGTATTGGGAGTTTTTAGTATTCTACTTATTGATATCGACGTAGTTTTAAACCGTATTTTTTAGATATTTATATTACGTAGCGTGATTAAAAACTATTTATTTATATTGTACCTTTGCGAAAATTTAAAGTTATGGGCAACGCAAGAAACCAAGGAAAAGGAAACATGAAGAAGAAGAAGAATAAGCCTTTTAATAAAGACAGAAAACCTGCCTCTAAAAATAAAGTAAAAGTAGATCAGCAAATTAAAGATCCTGAAGCTGGTATGCGTCTTAACAAGTACATTGCCAATTCTGGCGTTTGCTCTCGTAGAGATGCAGATATTTATATTTCTGCTGGAAACGTTCGCGTAAATGGAGAAGTAGTTACCGAAATGGGTTACAAAGTAAAATTAACCGACGAGGTAAAATTTGACGGAAGAAAAATTACTCCAGATCAAAAAGAATATGTTCTACTAAATAAACCTAGCGGATTTTATGTTACTGGAAGTTTAGAAAGAAACAACCGTACCGTAATGGATTTGGTGGCCAACGCTTCAAAATCTAAACTTAGTCCTGTTGGTAAATTAGATACTAGTACGATGGGATTGTTGCTATTTACCAACGACGGTACTCTAGCTAAAAACTTAGCGACTCCAAAGCAAGGCATCCGACAGTTGTATCACGTAGAACTCAACAAGAATTTAGACCAGATAGATTTAGAAAAAATTAGAGAAGGCGTCACGTTAGAAGATGGAAAGGTAAATATTGATGATGTGAGCTATGTAGACAATCAGCCTAAAAGACAAGTGGGTGTTGAACTTAAGAGTACACGACCACATATTGTACAGCGATTATTTAAAAAATTAGGTTACGAAGTTGTGCGATTAGACCGCGTAGTGTACGGTGGTTTAACCAAGAAAGATTTACCTAGAGGAAATTACAGACACCTCTCTAAACAAGAAGTGATCAACTTAGGTATGATCTAATCATAGTTACATATAGTTTAAAAAAGTGCCTTTATCTAGGCACTTTTTTTGTGCGAAAATTTAACATTTAGAGACTTCCACAGTAAGAAAAAATAGATTTTATTTGTTTCAAATTTAAGGATTCGATGAATCTCTATTTTAAATTTTATTCTAATTTACGCATATTGTTATAATTTTATTTCTATCTTTTACATATACTTATTTTACGCAGAATATTTTAAAAAATCCTAATGAATACAAAATATATTGACCTTATAAGTCAAACCTATCATTTCCCTCAAGAGGAATTTAAGTTAGAAAATAATAGTCTTGAATTTCACGACATCAATTTAATGGAGTTAATACAAGAATACGGCGCTCCCTTAAAGTTCACTTACTTGCCAAAAATTTCAGAAAACATTCAACGCGCAAAAGGATGGTTTAAAAATGCAATCGAAAAAAATAATTACAAAGGTAATTACAACTATTGCTATTGCACCAAGAGCTCCCATTTTCAGCACGTTATAGACGAAGCCTTAAAAAATGATATTCATATCGAAACCTCTTCTGCTTTCGATATTGATATTGTGGAGAAAATGATGAAAAAAGGAAAGATTAATAAAGACACTTTTGTCATCTGCAATGGTTTTAAACGCGCACAATACGTATCTAATATTGCTAGACTTATTAATAATGGGCATTCTAATTGCATTCCAATTATTGATAATTATGAAGAAATAGATTTACTTTCAGAAGAAATAAAAGACGATTTTAAAATAGGAATTCGTATTGCTTCGGAAGAAGAACCAAAATTTGAATTTTACACCTCTAGGTTAGGCATTGGATATCGAAATATTATTCCGTTTTACGAAGATCAAATCAAAAATAATGAAAAAGTAGAACTTAAAATGCTTCATTTTTTCATCAATACGGGAATACGAGATACTGCCTATTATTGGAACGAACTTCTAAAGTGTTTGAAGGTGTATGTGCGTTTAAGAAAAATTTGTCCTACGCTAGACAGTCTAAATATTGGTGGCGGTTTCCCGATCAAAAACTCTCTTCATTTTGAATATGATTATGAATATATGATTGACGAAATTATTAATCAAATCAATCATTTTTGTGAAGAAGCGGAAGTGCCTGTACCAAATATTTTTACCGAATTTGGTAGCTTTACTGTGGGAGAAAGCGGAGGAGCTATATATGAAGTCTTATACCAAAAACAACAAAACGATCGTGAAAAATGGAATATGATCAACTCTTCCTTTATCACTACCCTACCCGATACTTGGGCAATTAATAAGCGCTTTATTATGCTTGCTATTAACCGTTGGGAAGAAGAATATGAGCGCGTTTTACTAGGTGGCTTAACTTGCGATAGTGATGATTATTACAATAGTGAACAACATATGAACGCTATATATTTACCAAAATATAAAAAAGAAAAACCGCTTTATATTGGTTTTTTCAATACAGGTGCTTACCAAGAAAGTATTGGAGGCTTTGGCGGATTACAGCATTGCCTTATCCCTAGCCCCAAACATATTTTGATCGATAAGGATGAAGAAGGCAAGATCACAACAAAACTATTTAGCAACCAACAGAAAAGTGAAGACTTACTTAAAATTTTAGGCTACGATGACAACTAAAAACAATTATGCGGGCATTCTAGACAAATATGCTCGATTAGAAGAAGCAAAAGTGGTATTAATTCCTGTTCCCTACGACGGTACAAGCACTTGGCAAAAAGGAGCCGATAAAGGTCCACAAGCTTTTCTTGAGGCTTCAGAGAATATGGAGTTATTCGATATAGAAACCCGTACTGAAGTGTACAAAAAAGGCGTGTATTTAGCCGCTCCTGTGACCGAAAATTCTTCGCCAGAAAAGATGGTAGAAGCGGTTCATAAAACCACTAAAAACTACATTAAACAAGATAAATTTGTAACCCTTTTTGGAGGCGAACATTCTATCTCTATTGGTAGTATTCGGGCTTTTAATGAGGCTTTCCCAGATTTAACCGTGGTACAAATTGATGCCCATGCAGATCTTCGAAAAGAATATGAGGGTTCTTCTTGCAACCACGCCTGTGCGGTTCATGAAGCTAGTAAAACCACCAATTTAGTTCAGGTGGGGATTCGTTCTATGGATGAAGAAGAATTGGAATATATGGATGAAAATCAAGTGTATTTTGCACACGATTTGTATGAAGACTGGATGGATGACGCCATTGGGCAAATGACTCCGAATGTCTTTTTAACCATAGATTTAGACGCGTTTGATCCTTCGATTCTACCCTCTACAGGAACACCAGAACCTGGCGGACTTTTTTGGTACGAGACCTTAGACTTTTTAAAACTCATCTTTAAAAAGAAGAATGTAGTAGGTTTTGATATTGTAGAACTTTGCCCAAATAAAGAAGAAAAGTCATCGGACTTTCTTGCTGCAAAACTGTATTATAAAATGTTGAGCTATAAGTTTAAGTACGGAAAGCCCATAGTAATAGAAGAGGAATAATATTGAATTATTCGAGGTAATCCCGTGATTAGACTTCGGGCAGATTTTGTATAAATATACCTTACAAAATAATTTAAAATTTATAAATAATAATTTCAGCGTCAGTTATTTAAAACCTCATTAAAGAAGATTTTGAAACGATTACGCTTGAAAAAATCATAATATAACAAATGAATAAAGGAGCAATTTCCCAATTTATAGAAAAATATTATTTACACTTTAATGCTGCAAGCCTTGTAGATGCTGCAAAAGCTTACGAAGATCAACTTAACGGAGGCGCAAAAATGTTAGTTTCTCTTGCGGGAGCGATGAGTACTGCAGAAATAGGTAAAATCTTTGCCGAAATGATTCGGAAAGATAAATTGCAAATTATTTCATGTACGGGCGCCAACTTAGAAGAAGATATTATGAATTTAGTGGCTCACTCCCACTACAAAAGAATTCCTAATTACCGCGACTTAACGCCTAAAGATGAATGGGATTTATTAGAAAAAGGCTTGAATAGAGTTACAGATACGTGTATTCCCGAGGAGGAAGCTTTTAGAAGAATTCAAAAGCATATTGTGAAAATTTGGAAAGATGCAGAAGCGAAAGGAGAACGTTACTTTCCGCACGAATTTATGTATAAATTATTGTTAAGTGGCGTTTTAGAAGAGCATTATGAAATAGATCTTAAAGATTCTTGGATGTACGCTGCCGCGGAAAAAAACTTACCTATTATTGTTCCTGGATGGGAAGACAGTACGATGGGAAATATTTTTGCCAGCTATGTGATGAAAGGAGAATTAAAAGCGAGTACCATGAAATCTGGGATTGAATATATGACTTTCCTAGCCGATTGGTATACCGAAAATTCTAAAAACGGAATTGGATTTTTCCAAATTGGTGGCGGAATCGCTGGAGATTTCCCTATTTGTGTGGTGCCTATGCTGTACCAAGATATGGAAAGACCTGATACTCCTTTTTGGAGCTATTTCTGTCAGATTTCAGATTCTACCACAAGTTATGGATCGTATTCTGGAGCTGTTCCCAACGAAAAAATTACTTGGGGAAAATTAGATTTGGACACGCCTAAGTTTATTATAGAAAGTGACGCTACGATTGTAGCTCCGCTTGTTTTTGCTTATTTGCTAGATATGTAGAAATTGAGACTTAAGACTTAAGACAAAAATTAAAAAATATCTTACTGAAAACTGCTAATTCATAAAGTATATCACTTTTTAATTCTTTAGAGCGCTTATTTTTAATGAATTTGCTATAAGTCGCAGAGTAAACTTTTGCGAAAGCGATAGCAGCGGCATCTTTTTGTGAAGTGAAACGCCACAAAAAATATAGCGGATAGCGCGGTTGCGCTTTTTCTGCGCAATTTGCCCTCATAAAACATGGTATTTAAGAGATGCTATAGATTAATATTATATGTGAATGTTAGACAAAATAGAGAATATTGAATTAAAATACCTTACGATTGAGGATTTTGAGGAGTTAAAAGATGCTACGGTTTCTTCTTACGATTCTATGCCCAACTCGTATTGGAAATTAGATGAAATTGGGAAATTAATTTCTCTTTTTCCTGAAGGACAAATCGTTATTAAAATTAATGGCGATATTGCGGGTTGTGCGCTTTCTATTATTGTGAAGATGAACGATGTAGAAGACCATCACACCTACCAAGATATCGTGGGAGATGATAACTTTAAAGTTCACGATAAAAATGGCGATACGCTTTACGGAATTGATGTGTTTATAAAGCCCGCTTATCGCGGACTGCGTCTAGGTAGACGTTTATACGATTACCGAAAAGAGGTATGTGAAAACTTGAATTTGAAAGGAATTGTTTTTGGCGGAAGAATTCCCAACTATCATAAATTTGCGAAAGAATTTACTCCAAAACAGTATATTGATAAGGTGAAAGCCAAAGAAATTCACGATCCCGTACTTAACTTTCAATTATCTAATGATTTTCATCCTGTTCGGATTTTAAAAGGTTATCTGGAAGGCGACAAGGCTTCTGGAGAATATGCAGTGTTGATGGAATGGGATAATATTTATTACACCAAACCTACCAAAAAACCTTCAGCCAACAAAAGTGTGGTGCGATTGGGATTGATTCAATGGCAAATGCGTTCCTACAACGGAATGGATGATTTGATGCAGCAAGCGGAATATTTTATTGATAGTCTTGCAGGCTATAGATCTGATTTTGCTATGTTTCCTGAATTTTTTAATGCGCCGCTTATGGCGAAATTTAATCACCTTTCTGAATCTGATGCGATTAGAGAGTTGGCAGGATATACCGAAAGGGTGAAAGAAAAACTATCTGAACTTTCTATCTCTTACAACATCAATATTATTTCTGGAAGTATGCCAGAGATTATAGATGGCAGTCTTTACAACGTGGGATACCTCTGCAAAAGAGATGGAAGTATTGAGCGTTACGAAAAAATACACGTAACGCCAGATGAAGCTAAAATTTGGGGAATGCAACGTGGGAGTGAACTAAAAACCTTCGACACCGATTGTGGTAAAATAGGAATTCTTATTTGCTATGATGTGGAATTTCCTGAACTTTCCAGACTACTTTCAGATGAAGGAATGGATATTTTATTTGTTCCGTTTTTAACAGATACGCAAAACGGATATTCTCGAGTTCGGCTTTGTGCCCAAGCGAGAGCTATAGAAAACGAATGTTACGTCGCCATTGCTGGAAGCGTAGGAAACTTACCAAATGTGCACAATATGGATATTCAATATGCGCAATCTGCAGTTTTTACGCCTTGTGATTTTTCTTTTCCGTCTAACGGAGTAAAAGCAGAAACTACGCCCAATACCGAAATGATTTTGGTTGCCGATGTAGATATCGACTTGTTGCGAGAATTACATACGTTTGGAAGCGTTCACAACCTCAAGGATAGAAGACCCGATGTATACCAACTTCAGCGAACGAAAAAATCTTAAGCTTTTTTTAAATCATAAACTTCCCTTATAAAATTTTGCGTTCTTTGCAATCCTATTACTTTACCTATGCAAGATTGGATAATTTATAGTATTGGTTTTGTGGCACAAATTCTTTTTGCGTCTCGCATTATCATACAATGGTTTAAATCTGAAAAAGCGAACAAACTCAAGACGCCAGTTATTTTCTGGAAGCTCAGTTTACTGGCGGCTATTCTGTTCTTTTTTTACGGTTATTTGCGTCGAGATTTTTCTATTATGCTGGGACAAGCAATTATTTATTTTGTTTTCATAAGAAATCTAGCGCTACAAAAACAATGGAAACCATCTTCTTTTATTTTTAAATTTATCGTCATTGGTTTTCCCATTTTTGCGATTTGGTATGGTATTTTTGGAGCAGACATCAACTATAACCTGCTATTTTCACAGCAGGAAGATCAAGGGATTGGTACTTGGTTACTCATTACAGGGATTGTGGGGCAATTGGTCTATGTCTTTAGGTTTATCTACCAATGGATTTATTCTGAACAGAAACAGAAATCAAGTTTACCCTTAGGATTTTGGATTCTAAGCTTGGTAGGTTCTGCCATTGTTTTGGTGTATGCTATCTATAGAGAAGATCCAGTGCTTTTGGCTTCTCACTTTGGCGGTTCTATTATTTATATACGTAATGTTTATATTGGGTTACGATCTTCTGCTTCGTCCTAGGAAAAAATTCCGCGAAAGCGAATAAAAACACGATAAGATATTCTAGCGTTATCAACCAATAATTTTCTTGAAATCCGTCTTTTGCATATGCAGAATAGCTAAAGAACACCACAAAACTCCATATGTAAGCGAATCTATATTCGGTGAAAATACTTAACAGCAAGGGTGTCGCTACATACCAAGGATGAACGGTGGTAGCCAAAGAAAAATAGCAGAAAATACTTAACAACATCGCAGTAAATAAAGTCTTTACGGAATTATTTTTTCTTAGTATACTTAATAGGAGTATGCTTATAAATACTAAAATTGGTAATATTTTTCCTAGCACAGCAATTGTGTTCCAACCTACCAACTGAAAACCTAACCAGCGCAAGAGATAGTAAATACTTGCATTAAATTCAAATTTCTGAAACCAAAGTGCTACCGTAGCACTATAATTTTGAAGAAATTCACCCGATAAAAACGGAAGAAAAGTAACTGCGATGCACAGAAAAACAACTATATAATAGGAGATTAATCTCATCCCTTGTTTAAGCAGATTCCTATTATTCTTCGTGTTCACAAAAAAATTAAAAAGTATGGGAAGAAATAAAAGTGGTAAAAGTTTAATAGAAACCGAGATGCCCATCAAAATAGCAGAAATCCACCACTTATTTTTCATCAAGGCATAAATAGAAGCTAATAAAAAGAACAACATCGCCCCTTCAAAATGGAGATTTCCAGTAAGTTCTATCAAAATAAACGGATTTAAAAAATACCAGAATATGTGTTTGGGATCTTTACCTATTCCTATAAGAAGTTTACGTCCTATAAAGAAAATTCCTACATCGGCGGCTAATATTATGATTCTAAATACAATCACTGAACCCAGAATAGATATTCCCGAAAATAATCCTGCTGCTGCAAAAAACAACTGATTTATGGGCGGATAATTACTAAAGTTCCCTGCGCTTAGCGTTCCCATTCCTTCCACTAAGTCTTCCGCCTGAGAGAGATAAGTAGAACCGTTCAAAAGATATTCGTTGGGAGTAAAAAGATAGGGGTTTACAAAGTTAGCAATCAATCTTCCATCCCAAATAAACCGATAAAAATCTTGAGAAAGGTTGGGCAGAGCGAATAGAAAAATCAGTCTAAAGAGAATTCCTGCAAACAATAAAAATTTAAAATTCCCGTGATTAAATTGAATGAGCTTATAGCTTAGAAAAAATAGAGCAGCGTAGAGAGAAAAAAGTCTTATAAAGTCATAGCGTTCTAAATCATAAGCAAACGCGGCATACATGGCAATTATCGCTATTGAGAAGAATAAAGGAATTTTATATTGGCTGTATAATTCTTTCACACGTGTTTTTTTATTTCTGTCTAATCTATAAATTCAGAAAACTTCCATAATCTTCAGATCTCACAGTCCCGAAGTTTCGGGATGGAAACCTTTGAGGTCGCTCGCATTAAGAGCTTTCTATTTGATAGTCGGAATATATTATTACATTTTGAGAATTCATACTAATTCCTAAATGCCCAAGATTTTACCAACACAAAACCAAAGCCCATAAAAAGCATGAGATGAAAAAGCAGCAAACCAAAATCTTGGATTTTAAAGGCGCTATAAATAGCAAAACCAAAGTAAAGCAGGCATAGCACTTCTAAGATTTGCGCAAAAGAAAACTCTCTTTTCAAATATTTATTAGCTCTCCAAACTTCGTCTTTATTAGAAATATTAAATTTTGGAGTTCGTATAAAGTCCGATTTCTTTCCAAAATGTCCTTCCATCACTGCTATGGAATTGTGTACCGATAATCCTAAAGCTACCGAGAAAAATGCCAGAAATAAACCTATAAATCTAAAGAAGTTTTTAAAACCGCCTCCATGAATTTTGCTATAGGTAAGCCAATAACAAATCAAAAAGATAAAAGTGCTTAGACCAAAAAATGCAATTCCGTAGAAAATAAAATTCCAGTCGGGATGACTGGCTTTAATATATAAAATAGGAACACTTAAAATGGCGATGACCAACACTAACAAGAACATACTGCTGTTAAGCAAGTGAAAAAAACTATGGTATTTGGTTTTCCACGAAACGCTAGAATCTTTCGCCAGTATAAAAAACAGCTTCTGAAAATTCTCTGCCGCGCCTTTATTCCATCGAAATTGTTGAGATTTTGCCGCACTAATCGCCACTGGTAATTCTGCCGGGGTTTCAACTTCTTCCAAATATTTAAATTTCCAGTTCTTTAGTTGTGCCCTATAGCTCAAATCTAAATCTTCGGTTAAAGTGTCGCCTTCCCAATTGCCCGCATCTAGAATACATTCTTTTCGCCAAACCCCCGCAGTACCGTTAAAATTAATGAAGTGGTTGCCAAAATTTCTGCCTACTTGTTCTAAAATAAAATGAAAATCTAGCGCAAAGGCTTGAATTTTGGTAAGAATAGAATAATTTCTATTGATATGACCCCAACGGGTTTGTACCACACCAATTTGAGGATCTTTAAAAAACGGAATGGTTTTATGTAACCAATCTTCATTCGGCATAAAATCGGCGTCAAATATGGCTATAAATTCTCCTTTTGCCGTTTTTAAACCTTCTTTTAAAGCTCCCGCCTTAAACCCTGAACGCTTGGTGCGCGTAATGTGTTTAATATCTAAACCCTGCTTTTTCAAGCCCTGTATTAATTCTTCCGTTTGCTGTAAAGACTCATCGGTAGAGTCATCTAGGACTTGTATTTCTAATTTTTCTCTGGGATAGTTAATTTTAGCAATATTTTTTAATAAACGTTGCAGCACATACATTTCGTTATAAAGAGGCAATTGAATGGTAACTAGAGGGATTTCCTCAGGATTAGAAAAATTAAACTGTAAAGCTTCCGCAGAAAATTTTTTAGATTTTAAATAGTTAAAATAGAGCCCTAGTTGCGCAATGGCGTATAGGAAGACTAGCAGCAAACACCCACTATATATGCTGATAAGAAGTATTTCTATAATCATCTTTTAAAACCATATTTAAAAATCCAGGTCAAGATTTTTATTCCAGCAACAACTGCTCCTTTTAAAGTTCCTGAAACTTTGGAAACTCCTATTCTATTTCTATATTTTACAGGAATTTCTTCATAGGTGTACTTCTTTTTCAACGCTTTTAATTGCATTTCTACCGTCCACCCATAGGTTTTATCTTCCATACCTAAAGCCAATAATTTTTGATATTTGATCGCTCTAAATGGCCCTAAATCTGTAAATCTAGAATTAAACATAACTTTCATTAAAAAAGTGGCTAAACCATTTCCAAAAATCTGCGGGAAGGTCATCGAACCTGGTTCTCGTAGTCGCTTTACCCTCGCCCCGATTACAAAGTCTATGTTCCTTTTAATAATGGGTTCTACCAACTGAGTTAGTTGCTCGGGATAGTCGCTGTAATCTCCGTCTAAAAAAACAATAATTTCTGGTGGCGTTTCTTGCTGGGCGATATAATCCATTCCCTTAAGGCAAGCGTAACCGTAGCCTTTTCTAGCTTCCTTTAAAACGCTAGCACCCGCTTTTGCCGTATTTCTTTCGGTGTTATCGCTAGAGTTATTGCTAACCACAATTACCTCTTCTACACAATCAGGAATATCTTTAATTACTAAACCTATAGATTCTTCCTCGTTAAAAGCAGGAATAATCACTTTAATTCTTGGGGTCATTTACTTTTGATTCACGTAGTTCATCAAATCTACATCGTTGCCCAAAAGTACGTCTTTAGGATTTATTCTTTCGTCAAGGGAATCGTTTTCTAATTTTAAAACTCCGCGCGGACAAACCTCAGCACAAATTCCACAACCTACACAAGATGAACGCACAATATTAGCTCCTTTTTGAGCGTAAGCACGCACATCAATTCCCATTTCGCAATAGGTAGAACAGTTTCCACAAGAGATACACTGTCCGCCATTTACCGTAATTCTAAATTTTGAAAATAAACGTTGCTGAAATCCTAAAATCGCTGCCATAGGGCATCCAAAACGACACCAAACTCGGTTCCCGAAAATGGGATAAAAACCAGTTCCTATCACGCCACTAAAAATACTTCCGATAAGAAAACCATAAGAAGACCTAAGTGTTTCTGCCTGAAATAAAAATAAATTATTGCCACTAAAAAAATGAATCCCTATCAAACTAGTAATAATCACCATATAACCTATGGCTGCATATTGTGCATCTTTCTCTAACTCTTTACGCTTAAAAATCATCGTCCAAGCAAATACCAGACTTAACAAACCACCTACTAACAATAAGAAAGTGTCTTTGGTAAGCCAATATTTTTGAGAATCATAACCTAAATAAGTGTAAACTACAGCCGTAGTCATCAATACCACAAACACCACCACACTATGCACCACCCAGCGTTCTACCTTCCAAGCAAAGGTACTTTTATCACTTAAATGTCTAAATGAATCTCCAGCAGTTTCGGCTAGGCCGCCACAACCGCAAACCCAAGAGCAATACCAGCGTTTTCCATATTTATAGGTTAAAATAGGCGTTATAATAAGTATGGAAGCGATTCCAAAAATGAGCAAAGCAACTCCTACCGTTCCTGCACTTATAAAATCATCTACGCGGTACTGTTCGAAATTATAATAGTTAAGCGGCCAAATATTTTTTAGGTCATAATAAGGAAGCGAAAAACCTTTTCCGTTAAGGCGTGCCATAAATTCTGGAATCAAAAAAGCAAATGCGGTTTGAAAAAACATTACCGAGATGGTTCTTAATTTCTCATAGCGGCTGTGTCTATATTTCCATAGAAATTTAATTCCGAAGGAAAGAATAGCTAGCGTGTACAAAACGCCGTAAACAAACCATTGGCTGGCAGGATTACCGCTTAAAGCTTTACTAAAAGGATCAAAAAGAGCGATTAGACCTACATTGGCGGCATCTTCTCGCAAGCCGATTAAAGCTGGAAAGAAATACAAAATCACGTAGAATCCTGTAAGCACTACACCAAAAACCCAAGCCCAAAGACCTCTACTTGAAATGGATTTAAACCAAACGCCATCATTTTTAATTCCAGCCGATTTATTTTTATACGCTGCTGCGGAAAATAAAATGACTCCGCCTCCTATTCCGCTTAAAGCGAGACTCAGCCACAAGCTTTTTTGAGGCAATTGCACCTGAAATGCTGCAAGAACCAAGATGAGCAATCCTAACATTCCCAAACTCACTGCTATTTTTTGCAAAGAAGAAAGTGCTTTGGGTGGCTGCCCGCCTAACGCCATTGATTTTTGAGATTGATACATAAAACTTTAAGTTACTTTAGAATTAGAATAGGTTTCATTAAAAGAAGTTTGAATCTGATTTTCGTATTTTCTAGAAAATTCTTTATCAAAATTAGCAGTTTTTAAACGAGAGATTACTTCGCTTACTTTGATTTGTCGAGATAAAAATTGATCTATTACTTCGTGACGCATTCTTATTTCGAAGGTATTGATGCCCAGAAAAGTTTCATCTGCTTTAGCGAATTGAATATGAATGGCTTTTTCATGCTTAGGATCTTCCCAGTAGAAATCACCAATATCGTCTTCCGCGTAAGCGAGAACACTACCATAAGTTTGGTATTCTATATCAAAAAACTTAGCCGAATTGAACCAATTTCCTGGTTGGTAAGCCGTTGGATTATCACAAATGCTTTGCGCCAAGGTCTCCCCCATCATTCTACCCACATACCAAACCGCTTCTATACTTCTACGCTGTGAGCTTGGTTCTCTTAATTCGGCGCAATCGCCAATTGCGTAAACGTCTTTAATGTTGGTTTCTAAATATTTATTCACCAAAATCCCTCGATTGGTCTCTATTCCAGAATTTTTTAGAAATTTGATTTTGGGTTGAACACCCGTACAAATGCCTACAAAATCACATTTAATTTGTTTTCCTTCTTTCGTAAGAATTGAAGTAACTTGATTGTTTTTATCTTCTATAATTTTATCTAGTTCAGTTTCTTTTAGAATTTCGATTCCGTGTTTTTCAATGTGCCGCGAGATAAATTGAGCGTCTTGTTTTGGTAAGACATTACCCCAAAATCCAGATTCTCGAATTAACATCGTCACATCAATATTTCGGGTGTGGAGCATTTCAGCCAATTCTACTCCAATCAATCCGCCGCCAATGATGACCGCTTTATGAATATGTTTTGTGTTTTTTTCTAACAGCTCAAGGTCTTGTTTGTTGACCAATCCTTGAACTCCATTTAAATTTTCACCTTCCCATCCTCTAAAAGCCGTTTGAGAACCTGTGGCTAAAATAAGTTGGTCATAAGAAATCTCTTCTCCTGTTTGCGTAGTAAGTTTTTTATTCGAAACATCTACATTTTCGACAAAAGCTTGTAACAATTGGATATTGTTTTTTTTCCAAAAATGATTCTCGTAGGGCTGCGTATGCTCAAACTTCATATGTCCCATATAAATATACATAAGAGCCGTTCTGGAAAAGAAATATTCGCTTTCTGCGGAAATGATTAAAATTTCTTTGTTAGAAAATTTACGAATGTGCCGTGCTGCGGTTACTCCAGCAATTCCATTTCCTATAATGACTACCTTTTGAAACATGCAATGAATTTAAACTGGCGGTAAGATACAAATTTTAGGTGACAGCACCTTGACAACTACTTCCTGCACCAGCAGTACAACCATAGCAATGTTGAGAAGTAATAATATTTCTATCATTTAAAACCTCTTCGTTATAATCTGAAATATGTTTCACTTTACTTGCTACTTTTAAGCCTAACATCTGATTGAAATCGCAGTCATACAGCCATCCATCCCAACTGATAGAAATGGTACTTCTACACATCACATTCTCTACCGCTGCTGGATTGTACGCATCTACCAAATTGTACATATACTCCTCATAATTATCTGAAGCAATAAGGTAATCTAAAAACCGCGAAATAGGAAGGTTGGTGATTACAAACAAACTATGAAAATGAATATTGAAATCTTCTAGCAGGGCTTTTTTAAAATCGCGTTCCATACTGGCTTGATCGCTGGGAAGAAAAGCTCCGCTTGGATTGTATACCAAATCTAAGCGCAAATCGCTATCTGGCATTCCAAAGCCACGCTCATTTAATTCTTGAAGGGCTTTTATGCTTTTATCAAAAACACCGACTCCTCGCTGTTTATCGGTTTTTCCTCGGGTCCAATGCGGCATAGAAGAAACTACGTGTACATTGTATTTTTTGAAGAAATCTGGCAAATCGTGGTATTTTTTATTCGCTCTAATAATGGTAAGGTTAGAACGCACGATAAAATCTTTAATCCCAACTTTTGAAGCTTCTTCTACAAACCATCTAAATAGAGGATTCATCTCTGGCGCTCCTCCAGTTAAATCTAAGGTATGCGCTCCTGTAGTTTGAATAACTTCCAAACATTGCTGCATGGTCTTTTTGGTCATAATCTCTTTACGATCTGGCCCAGCATCTACGTGGCAATGCTCACAAACCTGATTGCACATATAACCCAAGTTAATTTGAAGTATTTCTAATTGCTTGGGCCGTAAGGGAAATTGATATGTTTTGGAAACTTTATCCTTAAATGTTGATAATTCTCCGTTTTCAAAAATACCGCTAGACAAGATTTCCAATTGTCTATTTGCATCTGCTAGTTTGTTTTTTTGTTTTTTAAGAGACTTCATAGTCATAAAAGAAAAATTTTAAATTAAAGAGTAGTTTAGTTTAAGGAGCCTTAGTGAGAGAGTTTATCATATTTTTTCATCATTTGCACACCGTGTACCAAAGTTGCTCCACTCTCTATTGCAGCTCCGGCGTGGACTGCTTCCATCATTTCTTCTTTTGTAATTCCGCGTTTTAAGCCATCTTGGGTGTAAGCGTCTATACAGTACGGACATTTAACCACGTGAGAAACCGCTAATGCAATGAGAGATTTTTCACGAGCGGTTAGCGCTCCTTCTTCAAAAACTTTTCCGTAGTAATCAAAAAATTTATCTCCTAATTCTTCACTCCAATCGGTGATTTTTCCAAATTTTCTTAAATCTGCGGGATCATAATACGTTTTACTCATGAGAATGATTTTTACTTAGTTATATAATGTAGTATTTAAATTTACGATAAAGAGAACAAAATGGATTGCTCTATCCTAAGGTTAATCAATGTACTTTAACCTAGAGAAGTTCATCTTTTAAAACTGATAATTTTTTCTATTGCTATCTAATTTTATAAAAATAAACAATAAGATAGTAAATCCCCATAAAGCAGAACCTCCATAGCTAAAAAATGGTAAAGGAATTCCTACGGTTGGAAAAATACCTATAACCATTCCTATATTTACGAAGAAATGTATGAATAAAATACCAGCAACACTGTAGCCATATATTCTACTGAAGTGAGATTTTTGTCGCTCGGCTAAAAAGAGAATCCGTAAAAGCAGAAAAACAAATAATATCATCACGATACTACTTCCCAAAAAGCCCCACTCTTCTCCTACGGTACTAAAAATATAATCTGTGTGCTGCTCTGGCACAAAGTTTCCTTTAGTTTGGGTTCCTTGCGTCCAGCCTTTTCCTGTCCACCCTCCACTACCAATCGCAATTTCACTTTGACGCGTGTTGTAACCTATCCCACGACTATCTACTTCTTTTCCTAAAACTAGATTAAAACGATCGCGATGATGCTGTTTAAAAACATTTTCAAAAATATAGGTAACAGAAAAAGCAAAACCTATAGATAATAATGTGACTAGAATATAGCGTAGGTAATGCTTCTTTTTTTTCTTCCGATTAATAAATAACATTAATAAAGCCATTAGAATTACTCCTACGGAAACCCAAATACTTCCGAAGAGAAGGGTGAAAACAAAAAGAGTTCCAAACGAAAGAAATACTAACAAATAACCAGCGGAGATACCTTCGCGATACAGAGGAAAAAAGAAAGCGGCATAAACGATTGCACTTCCTGGGTCTGGTTGCAGCAATATTAAAATTACTGGTAGAAGAAGAATACCAAAAGCAGTTATTTGGTGTTTAAAGGTTTTGATGTTGGTTTGAATATCACTTAAGTATTTCGCTAAGGCTAAGGCGGCTGCGATTTTAGCAAATTCTGTAGGTTGAATACTAAAACTCCCAAAAGTATACCAAGATGTTGAGCCCGAGATCGTACGACCAAATACAAAAAGTCCCAGTAAAGAAAGCAAAGCAAGCAGATATATTACGCTAGAAAAGCGCTCATAAAATTTAGCTTCTACAGAAAGAATAAAAACTATGAGTATAAGACTTAACCCAATAAATAAAGCTTGTCTTCCATAGGTTTGACTCATATCTAAAAACCCTGTGGCAGCATCGTTTATCGAAGCTGAATAAATATTCATCCACCCAAACCCCACTAGAATTATAAAAAGAAATACGGTGATCCAATCTATTTCGGTAGATTTCCCCATTTATTGGTTAATTATAAAAGGTTCACCGCTGTAAGGTTTTACATATTCCTCTTCTAGAGAATGCTCCAATACCCATTTTTCTAAATCTTTTCTTGAAATATCTTCCTTTAAATACTTTTCTATCATTAAGCTAGCTATCCTTCCAGCGTAGCGAGAACCCCAATATCCATTCTCTACTACTACAGCTATAGCTATTTTAGGATCATCTTTGGGAGCAAAAGCTATAAAGATAGAATGATCTGTTAGTTGAGTTTTTTTTCCGTCAATTTTAGTAAAGTTTTCGGCAGTTCCTGTTTTTCCGCAGATTTCAACTTCTGGAATTCTTAAAAAACTTGCAGTTCCATATTCATATACGCCAAACATTCCTTCTATAATAGGCTCAAAATGTTCTTTACTAATTGTGGTTTGATTTTTTTGCGTAAATTTTTCATCTTTTATAGGCGTACCGTCAATCTCTTTTAAAATATGTGGCGTATAATACCAACCTCTATTCGCAATAGCGGCTGTATAATTAGCCAACTGAATTGGTGTTGCCAAAACTTCTCCTTGTCCAATAGCATTGGATAGTGTATAGGTAGAAGTCCACCTTCCACTAGGATACCATTTGTCATAATAATCTCCGTCAGGAATTCTTCCAGGCTGGCCTACCGGCAAATCGTTTCCTAAAAAACCTCCTAGCCCAAAGCTTTCTAAATGATTGCTCCAAGCGTCCATTCCATCACTGGCTTTCTCATATTTATCAATCACTCTTCTATAGGTTTTTGCAAAATAGGTATTACAAGATTGTGCTAATGCGGGAGTCATAGAAAGTGGACTCGAATGAGAATGACATCCCATTTTTGCAGATCTACCATATCTAAATCCCATGTTACAGCCTATGGTTTCTTTGGTGCTGATTACATTTTCTTCTAAAGCGATTAAACCCGTTAAAGCTTTAAAAGGGGAGCCCGGCGGATACATTGCTTGCAAACCTCTATTTAGAAGTGGCTTATTAATAGTGTCATACCAAAGCTTTGTAAAGTTTTTTGATCTTTTTCTTCCTACAAGTAAAGCGGGATCATAAGCAGGGGCAGTAATCAAAGAAATAATTTCGCCCGTTGCAGGTTCAATGGCTACAATACCACCATGTTTACCTTGCATTAATTGTTCGCCGTATGCTTGTAGTTTTGCATCTAAGGTGAGAGTAATATCTTTTCCTTTTACAGGAAGTGTATCATAAATCCCCTCCTTATAAGGTCCTATCTCTCTATTAAAACGGTCTTTTTGCGTGTATTTTACTCCTTTAACTCCTCTTAAAATTTCTTCATATTGTTTTTCTACTCCCGATCTTCCAATTAAATCTCCAGATTTATAATAAGGAAGATTATCTACTTCGGCATTTGTAACTTCTGAAATATAACCCAATTCACTAGCAGAATTTTCTGTTTGGTAGTCTCGTAAGGATCTCTTCTGAATATAGAAACCTTCAAATTTTCGCATTTTTTCTTGTAGGAAAGCAAATTCATCTTTCGTAAGCTGAGGCACAATAACCGAAGGCAACCTAGGCGAGTAAATTTTTGCTTTATCCAATTGTTTTTCTAAGCGTTCTATAGAAATATTAAGTAAGCCAGAAAACTCTGTAGTATCAAAAGGTTCAATATCTCTTGGTATAGCCATGACATCATAAGAAGGCTGGTTAGAGACCAAAAGCTCTCCATTTCTATCAAAAATATAACCCCTTTGCGGATAATCATAATCTACACTAATCGCATTATTTTCTGAAAGCCCTACAGACGAAGTATCTACTACTTGCATATAAAATAGCCTCCCGATAAAAATAAAACCAGTAATTAATATAATACTAACTGAAAGTAATTTTCTCATTTTTTATTTTGCTGAAATAGTCCTGTCACAATAAGAATTAATAAAATTGTAAATAGGCTAGAAAATAAGGTTTTTTTAAGTAATAAAACAATAAAATTTACATCAAATATTTCTAAAGAAAATAATACTAAATGATGAATAAAAACTAACAACGAAATGTAAGAGAATCTTTGAGCAAATGGAGTCTGATGAAATTTTACGGTTTGATGTTCGTAACTTATTCCGAAAGAAAATCTTAAAAAACTTGGTCTTAAATAAGCAATGAGAACACTTGCCGCCGCATGTATACCTCCGCTATCCTCAAAAGTATCTATAGTTAATCCTATTAGAAAACTAAAAAATATAACTTTATACTGCGACAAGTTGAGCGGTAGCAATAAAATAAAGAAAACGTATAAATAGGGATTAATATATCCCAGAAAATTTATATTACTAAGAATAAGTACTTGCAACAATACAAGAATCACAAATCGAGCAATATTAGAAATTAAAAATTTATTCATTACTATCTAAATTTTTAATTTCTTCTTGGTTGTTGTTTTTAATTAAATAGACATAGCCAATATTGGTCATATCGTTAAACAATCTCACATCTATCTCATAGTAATTTTGACTGCTTTGCAAATCAAAATTTTCTACAACTCCTACTGGAATTCCCTTTGGGAATATTAAGGATCTACCGTCTGTATGAATCGTATCTCCCTTTTTAACGGGTGCTAAACGCGGAATTTCTTCCACTTGAACTATATTAGGATCTTTTCCGTTCCAGGTAAGTGTTCCAAAATGATCTGATCTTTTGAGCTTTACATTAATGGCAGAATTAGTATTTAAAATAGATATTACCCTTGCATAATTTTTGCTAGTCTCATCGACTATACCCACAATTCCTCTACTGGTTATCACTCCATAATCTGTAGCGACACTATCCAGTTTTCCTTTATTCACCAATAAAAAATTATCTAGTTTAGAATACCTATTGGCAATAACTTTGGCAGTAATAAATTGATAAGGTTCCTCGTAAGAAATGGTATCTGTAAAAACAGAGTCTAATTCTACCTCTTTTAAGGCGGCTAAATTTTCTCTTAGCATTTTATTCTCATCTACTAATCTCTCGTTGTATTCCTTAAGGTTAAAATACATATCAAGATTATTTACCCAAGAGTAAATTCCACCGGTAAAGAAATTGGCTGAACTTATAAACTTACTTTTATGGTATGAGTGGGTTTGAATGGTAAAAAAGATAGACAACAAAAACAAAAATAAAAATAGTATGGTATTCTTATATCTGATAAGAAAATTGATAATCTGTTGCATATTCTAATCTCTTCCCTATTTTATCAAAACGCTTTTAAATTTTGCTAGATTTTTTAAAGTAATTCCTGTACCACGTACCACCGCTCTTAAAGGATCTTCTGCGATGTAAACTGGCAAGTCTGTTTTTTGAGATAAACGCTTGTCTAATCCTCTTAACATAGATCCTCCTCCTGCAAGATATACCCCAGTATTATAAATATCTGCTGCTAACTCTGGTGGAGTTTGTGATAAAGTTTCCATCACAGCATCTTCTATTCGAAGAATTGATTTGTCTAAGGCTTTCGCTATTTCCCGGTAAGAAATTTCTACCTGCTTTGGTTTTCCCGTCAATAAATCACGTCCTTGAACACTCATTTCTTCTGGTGGTACTTCTAGATCTTCTGTAGCTGCACCAATCTGAATTTTAATTTTTTCTGCAGTGCGCTCTCCAACATATAGATTATGCTGCGTTCGCATATAATATACAATATCATTGGTAAAAACGTCTCCTGCTACTTTTACAGATTTATCGCAAACAATTCCGCCAAGGGCAATCACCGCAATCTCTGTGGTTCCTCCTCCTATGTCTACAATCATATTCCCTTTTGGCTGCATAATATCTACTCCAATCCCAATGGCTGCGGCCATGGGTTCATGAATTAAATAAACTTCTTTACCATTTACGCGCTCTGCACTTTCTTTTACCGCTCTCATTTCTACCTCTGTAATTCCAGAAGGAATGCAAATGACCATACGCAAAGCCGGAGTAAAAATCTTCTTTTTTAAAGCGGGTATTTCTTTGATGAACATAGTAAGCATTTGCTCACTTGCATCAAAATCTGCAATTACCCCATCTTTTAAAGGTCGTATGGTTTTAATATTTTCGTGCGTTTTTCCTTGCATCATGGCAGCTTCTTTTCCTGCTGCAATAATTTTTCCGGTTACGCGGTTTCTAGCAACAATAGATGGACTATCTACCACTACTTTGTCATTGTGAATAACAAGTGTATTGGCCGTACCAAGATCTATTGCTATATCTTCTGTAAGAAAATCAAAAAATCCCATAGAATTTTAAAAGGTATTGAATTAGGGTAATTTATAAAGGTATAAAGTTAGTGTTTAAAATGACGTGTACCTGTCATAACCATTGAAATATCATTTTTATTGCAATAGTCTATACTTAATTGATCTTTTATGGATCCTCCAGGTTGAATAACCGACTTGATTCCTGCTTTATCTGCTATTTCTACACAATCTGGAAATGGAAAAAAAGCATCACTCGCCATTACGGCTCCGTTTAAATCAAATTTAAAAGCTTGTGCTTTTTCTATACTTTGTCTTAAGGCATCTACACGAGAAGTTTGCCCCGTTCCGCTGGCACAAAGTTGTTTTCCTTTTACCAAAACGATGGTGTTGGATTTGGTGTGCTTACAAATTTTTGAAGCAAACAATAAATCTTCTATTTGCTGTGCGCTCGGTTTGGCATCTGTAACTTCTTTTAGCACCTCTTTCGTATCGGTTTTTAAGTCTTTATCCTGAACCAAAACTCCGTTTAAGCAAGTTCTCACCGTAGTTGCTGGTTGTTCTACTTCTTTTTGAGTAAGAATAATACGGTTTTTCTTTCCTTTTAAAATTTCTAAAGCTTCCTCTTCGTAGCTTGGTGCAATTACAACTTCACAAAACAATTGATGAATTTCTTCCGCAGTAGCCACATCAATAGTGGTATTAGCGATTAAAACACCTCCAAAAGCAGAAACAGGATCTCCTGCCAACGCATCTTTATAAGCTTCTAAAATAGAATCTCTTTGCGCTAATCCGCAGGCATTGTTGTGTTTTAAGATGGCAAAAGTGGGTGCATCATTTTTAAATTCTCCCATTAAATTTACCGCTGCATCTACATCTAGTAAATTATTATAAGACAATTCTTTACCATGTAATTTATCAAAAAGCGCATCAAAATCTCCAAAGAAATAGCCTTTTTGGTGTGGATTTTCTCCATACCTCAATTGCTTTCCTTGAGTGATGCTCTGCTTATAAACTAGCTCGACTTCATTTTGATTAAAGTAATTAAAAATTGCTGTATCGTAATGCGAAGATTCTTGGAAGGCTTTTCCTGCAAAACGTTTTCTATCTTCTAAAGAGATGGCGCCATTATTAGCAGAAATAAGTTCTAGAAACTCTTCATAATCGTTCATAGAAGAAACACAAAGCACATCTTTAAAGTTTTTTGCAGCAGCTCTAATGAGAGAAATTCCTCCAATATCTATTTTTTCTATAATATCTTGTTCTGAAGCTCCAGAAGCCACCGTTTTTTCAAAAGGATATAAATCTACAATAACAATATCCAATTGCGGAATCTCGTACTGCTCCATCTCTTTCACATCTCCCTCATGATCTTGTCTATTTAAAATACCACCAAATACTTTTGGGTGTAATGTTTTTACTCTTCCGCCAAGAATAGACGGATAAGAGGTTACATCTTCTACAGGAACTACGTCTATTCCTAAGTTTTTAATGAAAGTTTCTGTTCCTCCAGTAGAATAGATCGTTACTCCTTGCTCGTTAAGTTTTTTAACGATTGGCGCTAATCCATCTTTATGAAATACAGAAATTAAGGCTGATTTTGCAATTTTTGAATGACTCATGTCGTGTTGTTGTTTCGTGTTGCGAAAGTAATATTTTAAGCTCAAAAGCTAAACACGAATAGGATTTTATTCTTATAAATTTGTAACAAAAAAATAAGCAAAACGTCCTATCTTTAAAGCTACCTAATAAATTTTAGCCATAAGGCCTTATGCTCATCTATTTACGCATCATCAAAGAGAGTTTTAATTTTGCTATTAATGCGCTCAAAAACAATAAATTAAGAACTTTTTTATCCCTTTTGGGGGTAACAATTGGTATTTTCTCCATTATTGCGGTTTTGGCTGCCGTAGATTCTTTAGAGAAAGAGGTGAAAGGCAGTTTAAGTTCTCTAGATAGCAGCACGATTATCATTATGCGTTTTTCTTTTGGCCCTACAGATATTCCGCAATGGAAAAGAGAACAATTTCCTGATGTGAGTTATACCGAATACCAACATCTTAAGAAAAATATGGCACAAACAGAAGCGGTTACATACTCGCTTAATGTTAAACGAGAAAATATCACTTTTGGTGGTAAACAAGTAGAAGGTGTTCAAATTGAAGCCACGGGGAGTGAATACTATAATATTGAATCTTTACAATTATTAGACGGCAGATTTTACAATGAAGCTGAAGCTAATAGTGGCTCGCCAGTTATAGTCTTAGGCAATGAAATTGCCGAAAATCTTTTCGGACAAGCCATCGCTGCTACAGGAAATAAAGTAAGACTTTACGGAAGAAAATTTACCGTGATTGGCGTTTTAGAAAAAGAAGGTACTAGTATCTTTGGCCCATCTAAAGATGGAGTTGTCTACGTACCAGTAAATGTGGCTAGAAGAATTTATGGAGACAATAACAAAAGTGTTTTTCCACAAATTGTGATTAAGCCTGAGAAAGGTATTGATAATGACGAATATATTGCTAATCTAGAACAAAGTTTACGAATTTTTAGAGGTCTTAAGCCTACAGATGTCAATAATTTTTTCGTGAATCAATTAAAAGGATTAACCGATTTTATAGACAATATTACGGGACAACTCAACTTTATGGGCTTAATCATTAGTGGTTTTTCTCTACTTGTAGGTGGTTTTGGTATTGCCAACATTATGTTTGTATCTGTAAAAGAGCGAACCAATCTTATTGGCATTCAAAAATCTTTGGGGGCTAAAAACAAGTTTATTTTACTTCAATTTCTATTTGAAGCTGTTGTATTGGCAATTATTGGCGGTTTGGTAGGCTTGTTTTTAGTCTGGATCATTTCACTAATTGCTTCTGGTCTTACAGAAGATTTTGATTTTGTTTTATCAACCTTTAATATCATTTTGGGGATGTCTGTTTCTGCACTTATCGGTTTAATTTCGGGTATTATTCCTGCTATTTCTGCCTCTAGATTAGATCCTGTAGAAGCTATTCGTACTGGAATGTAAAACCTTTATCTTATGAAAAATTACATCACCTTATTAGGCATCTTTTTAATTTTCGCTACCACGGAAGCGCAAGATCTAAATACTCAAAAATTAGACAGCTTATTTGATTTGGTAGACCAACATCACAAAATGATGGGAAGTGTTGCGCTTATTAAAAATGGAGAAGAGATTTACACTAGAAGTATAGGATTTGCTGATCTGGAAAAAGAAAAGAAAGCAAATAAAAACACCAAATATAGAATAGGCTCGATCACCAAGAGCTTTACCGCCACAGTAATTTTGCAACTTATAGATGAAGGCAAATTAACGCTAAACACAAACTTGGCAGAATTTTATCCCGATATTGTAAACGCTTCAGAAATCACGATTCAGCAATTATTAAATCACCACAGCGGATTGTTTAATTTTACTAGTGCAGAAGACTATTTGAGTATGAATACTCAAGCCATTTCAAAACAAGAACTTTTGGCTATTATTAAGAAAAATGGAAAAGTTTTTGAACCCGGAGAAAAAGGTGAATACTCTAATACCAATTATTTGCTTCTTACTTTTATAGCAGAAGATCTTGAAAAAGATAGTTTTTCTAATATTTTGGAAGAAAGAATTTTTAAACCGCTAAAATTAAAAAACACAGAGGTAGGTAAGAAAATTAATCCTAATAAAAATGAGGCTTTTTCTTATTCTCGCAAAATGGGCACTTGGAAAAAAGAAGCAGAAACTCATATGAGTGTTCCATTGGGCGCTGGAAATATTATTTCTACACCCATAGATATTGCAAAGTTTTACTCCGCTGTATTAGAAGGGAAGCTACTTTCTGCAGGAAGTTTGCTCAATATGAAAATTTTTGAAGAGCGCTTTGGATTAGGACTTTTTCAATTGCCATATAATGAACATAGAGCTTATGGACACACAGGAGGGATTGATGGTTTTTCTTCTATGGCGGGATATTTTCCCAATGAAAAAATGGCTTTTGTATTAACTGCCAATGCCAACTCTATAAACCTCAACGATATTGCCTTAAGCATATTGGCAGATTACTTTGAGGGTAATTTTGAAATGCCTCAATATTCTAAAGAAATAATTCTTTCTATGGAAACTTTAACTTCTTACGAGGGAGTTTATGGGAGTGAGAGTTTTCCTTTAGACATTAGTATCACTAACGATGAAGGCAATTTAATAGCGCAAGCTACAGGACAATCTTCCTTTAAATTAACTCCTACTTCCAAAAATACTTTTGTCTTTACACCAGCAGGAATTAAAATTACATTTAAAAATAACCAACTTAGTATTGAACAAGGGGGCGGAGTTCACGAGCTTAATAAAAAATAGATTCTTTCTTTTTCTAAGACGAAAAAAGGCTGTCTAAAAACTTAGTTTTTTTCAACCTGAACCTGCCAGAATTGAATTCACTCAGGCGGGCTTGGTTCAGGTTCTCATATTAATCTATTTATCAATATGATGAGATTCTGAAATAAATCCGCCTGAATGGTACGGGCAGTTTCAGAATAACAGTTTTCAAAACTTTTTAAACAGCCTCATTGTTTAAAATTACCAAAAGCTCTTAAAAGAACTTTGAACTCTATTCTCAATGAGAATTAATTCATTGCTGGCAAGAATCCGAATTCTTTTGAATACCTCATCATTTGCTCTTCAAAACTTTCTGGATAGGTTATTTTTATCGTTGTAATTTCTCCAGCGTCGTCCATTTCGGGAACCAGTATAGGATTTACAAAGCCGCTGTAAGGCGCTGCTTTAAACTCTGAGCTTCTTTTTAAAACCTCTTTATGAACGTCTTGATCTACTTTTACACCATAATTTTCCACTAGATTTTTAGCAGCTTCATAATCTCCCTCAGACTTGATGCGTTGAGTTTCTTTTAGCAATTCCCCAAATAACTCTCTAAGCTTTTCGTAATCGTTTATTTTAAAATAAGTTTTTCCATCTTTCTTCACCTTTTCGATCACATTGGCGTTTTTTCCTTTTTCAAAAGCCCAAGCACTCACCCATTGGCGGTTTCTCATATGAGACTCTTCAATATCATCTCCTATGTTAAGGCGCGTAAGCTGAGTCATTAATCCGTTACGGATGTAATCATTATACGCTGCTTTTCCTAATTTATCAATATCATCAGTAAGACCAAGTTCTTCAATTTTGGGATCCATAAGGTAATAAAGACCCACTAAATCTGCTCTACCTTCTTCCATGGTTGAAGCATAACTTTTCAAAGTTTGTTTAGTTTCACCAACGCCAGAGTTAATTTTTCCAGAAGCGTGACCAACTACTTCGTGCAATGCCGTATGCAATTTATCGGCTGTATCTCCGTATTCTTTAGATAGCTCTTTTTCTTCTTCCGTTAAGGCAAATTCATCTAATTTTTCAGACCCACCAGCGTGACTATAAGCATTAATGATATTTCCTAAAGAAACAGATTTACTTCCGTGGGTGGTTCTAATCCAATTAGAGTTTGGTAAATTTACTCCAATTGGTGTACTTGGAGAAGCATCTCCTGCCTCACCTGCTACGATTACCGTTTTGTAAGTTACGCCAACAACAGACTCTTTTTTATGCTCTTTAATAATAGGAGAATTATCTTCAAACCATTGTACGTTGTCTTCTAAAACTTTCATTTTTTTAGACATATCAAAATCTTTAATCTGTACAATAGACTCGTAAGAGCCACGGTATCCTTTTGGGTCGTTATACACTTCAATAAAGCTATTGATGTAGTCTATATTTCCTTTAGTAGCTTCTACCCAGGCTACATTATAATCATCCCAAGTTTGTAAATCTCCTGTTTTATAATACTTAATTAATAAAGCTAGAGCATCTGCTTGCGCTTTATTTTCGGCAACGCCTTCTGCTTTTTCTAGCCAATAGGTAATCTTATCTATGGCCTCACCATACATCCCACCACTTTTCCATACTTTTTCTACTAGTTTTCCATCTTCTTTCACCAATTTAGAATTAAGTCCGTAAGAAAGTGGCTTATCTGGATTGGGAGATTTCTTTTTTGCATAAAAAGCATCCACTTCTGCCGCGGTTACATTGGGTCCATAAAAATTGGTTGCAGAGCCTTTTAATAAGCCTTTCTCTTCCTTAAGATTCACTTTTTTAGCATCTTTATCATTAAAAATGACCTCTAAAGCTTCAGAAGCTAGTTCTGTTTGAGTTTCTTTCATTAATGTTTCTAAGTAAGCTTTATCGAATTCTGGCTTCATTTTATCCATAGAATAATGATGGTGAATCCCTCCAGAGAACCATACTCGTTTTAAATAGGTTTCAAAAGCAATCCAATCTTCTGTATTTTTATCTCCAGAATAGTTTTGATAGATATTTTCTAAAGCTTTTCTTATACTTAAGTTATAGCGATAGTTTTGATCCCAAATAATATCTCTACCCGAAAGTCCGGCTTGCGTTAGATAATAAACTAATTTTTGCTCTTTTAAAGAAAGTTCCTCCCAACCTGGAATTTGATATTTTAATATCTTAATATCTGCAAATTCACCAACAGTATAATCAAAGCTTGTCTCTGCAGTAACCTTCTCTTCCTGAACAGGTTCTTCTTTTACCTTCTTGTTATCCTCGCAAGAGACAAAGCTAAAAGTGACTGCCAAAGCAATAGGAATAATTTTAAATTTCATGCGTTTAATTTTAAATTTTTATTTATGTTAATCCTAACAATTTGTAAATTAACTATATTAGCTAAATATAACCAACAAACCCTCTATGAAAATCTTTAAATATATTTTTTTACTGCTTCTTATCGTCATCATTGGAGGTGCAGTTTATATTGCTACGCTAGACGGAGATTATCAAATGGAAGAAACCAAAACCTTTGATGCCCCGGCTTCTCTATTATTTAATGAAGTAAATAATTATAAAAATTGGGAAACTTGGGGCACTTGGAAAAAAGAAGATCCTAATATGGTGATTACCTACGATGAAAAGACGAGCGGTGAAGGCGCTGGGTATTCTTGGCAAGGTGATACTACCTCTGATGGGGAAATTACAACTACGGAAGTGATTCCCAATAAAAGAATTCACCAAGAAATAATCGTTAAGAATCCTATTGGAGAATCTAAAAGTGACGCTTATTGGATTTTTGAACCTTTAGACAAGGGTAAAACTAAAGTGACTTGGGGCGTAAAAGGAGATAAATCCTTTTGGGAAAAAGCTTACGGACTAACACAAAGTGAAAGCATTACAGAATCTTGGAAGCCTTTTCTTAAAGAAGGTTTGACAGATATTAATCAAATTGTTACCAAGAAAATGGAAGCTTACGACATCCACGTGGATGGCATAACGCAATATAGTGGAGGTTTTTATATGTATAGAACTACAGCGACAAAGAATAACGGTAAAGCACTTTCTAAAAGAAGAGATGAAATATTGCCTTCTGTTACCAATTTTATGAGTGCCAATAATATAAATATTAGTGGCGCTCCTTTAATGATTTACAAAGAGGTAGATGAGCAAAACAATACCGCTATTATTTCATCGGGAGTTCCTACGAACAGCAGAGTGATTACTCCTTTAGATAGCGATATTTTATGTGGATATATGGAATCTCAAATGGTTTTAAAAACTACTCTAAATGGAAATCACACTAATTTAATAGAAGCCTGGGCCGCCGCAGATGAATATATTAGATCGCATAATGTAGAAAAAACGGAAGGTGGAGAGCCGTTTGAAATATATATCACACAGCCCCAAGAGTATCCCAATCCTGCCGATTGGGTTACCGAAGTTTATATTCCCGTTCAGCAAAAAAGTGATGAGGTAGATCCTGAAAGAATTATAAAAGATGAGAACGAGATAAAAATTTAAATCTCTTATGAAGCAACTTCTTATTGTTTTTTTAGGAGGAGGAGCGGGTAGTGTTGCTCGTTTCTTACTTTCTAAATGGTTTAACAATCCTAGTTCTGGCTTGCCTTACGGCACATTTTTGGCTAATGTGTTGGGTAGTTTTCTTATCGGAATTATTTTAGGTTACTTTTATAAAACGAACACAATTTCACAAAACACCATGCTCTTAGTAGCTACAGGATTTTGTGGTGGTTTTACTACCTTTTCTACTTTTGCGTATGAAAGTCATATCTTTTTAAAGAATAATGATTTTTTAAGTTTTGGAATTTATGTCTTAGCCAGTATTATTTTAGGATTTGCAGCTGTATTCTTAGGAATGTGGCTTGTAAAGACTATTTAGAGTTTTTACGAAAACTTTTTACGCCTGCTTCCATTTCTAATTCTATAAAGTTTTGCTCTGGCGGAATAGGACAAGAGTATGTTTCATTGTATGCACAATAAGGATTATAAGCCTGATTAAAATCGAGCATCATTCTATTTCCTTTAGGTATTTTTAAATCTAAATATCTTCCTCCCCCATAGGTTGAAACTCCATTGGTAAGGTCGTTAAAAGGAATAAAAAGATAATCTTCATACTTCTTTTGAGTTTTTAAACGCTGATTTTGATACACCTCTAACACAATTTTCTTCCCTTCTAATGTAAAACTTACTTCACCATACTTTACATACATACTTTTTCTTTCTGTAGTAGTTGGCATAAAGAATGGCTTCTCGTAGGGAGTGCGTTTAAATGCTGCTGAAATAATATAATTGCTATCTACTTCAAAAACTGCTAATTGCTTAAAATTTTTACGGTCTTTTTCCTTTAAAGGAGAAGTTTCTCTATCCTTAAATTCTTTATTTAATTTCTCATGAAAAGCTTTAGCCTCTTGAACAGACTGACTAAAAACCGACTGGAAACTAACTATTAAAAAGAAACTGATAATAAATAAGGGATAGCGCATATTGTGTTTTTTATAAAATTAATGCTTTAAAGAGAGTCTGCTCTTAAAATAGCTTAATTTTTAAGTTTTAAACCTATTTAAGAATGAAATATTAATCTCTTACACACCCCTGCCGCTCTTTTTAGAGGAGAAAAACATATTGAGATTTTAATCTGTAATTTCGTATTTGTTAATATTACCGTATTTAAAAACTTTTAAGCGGGCTGCTTCTATAAAACAAAAAAGCCCCGTGTACACAGGGCTTTTTAAAAATAATTCTATAAATGAAAAGGCTTACATATTTCTTCTATACTGTCCACCGACTTCAAAAAGTGATTCGGTGATTTGTCCTAAAGAACACACTTTTGTCGCTTCCATCAATTCTTCAAATATATTTTTGTTATGAATAGCGGCTTGTTGCACTTTTTCTAATGCTTCATCTGCACTGTCTTCATAGGTTTTATGCAATTTCTTTAACGTATTGATCTGGAATTGCTTTTCTTCTTCGGTAGCTCTAATTACTTCTCCAGGTGTAACGGTTGGAGAGCCTTTACTGCTTAAGAAGGTATTTACTCCAATAATTGGAAAATCTCCATTATGCTTCAAGGTCTCGTAGTACAAACTTTCTTCTTGTATTTTAGAACGTTGGTACATGGTTTCCATCGCACCAAGAACTCCGCCTCTCTCCGTAATTCTATCAAACTCCATTAAAACAGCTTCTTCTACCAATTCTGTTAATTCTTCAATGATAAATGAACCTTGAATTGGGTTTTCATTTTTGGTTAATCCCAATTCTTTATTAATGATTAACTGAATTGCCATCGCTCGTCTTACAGAATCTTCTGTTGGCGTGGTAATCGCCTCATCATACGCATTGGTATGTAGAGAATTACAGTTATCATAAATCGCATAAAGCGCTTGAAGCGTTGTACGAATATCGTTAAAATCAATTTCTTGAGCGTGCAGTGAACGTCCTGAAGTTTGTATGTGATATTTCAACATTTGCGCACGAGAATTGGCTCCGTATTTTTGCTTTAAAGCTTTAGACCAAATTCTTCTCGCCACACGACCAATTACCGCATACTCGGGATCAATTCCGTTAGAGAAGAAAAACGAAAGATTAGGACCAAATTTATTGATGTCCATTCCTCTACTTAAATAGTATTCCACGTAAGTGAAACCATTCGCTAAGGTTAGTGCCAGTTGCGTTACCGGATTTGCTCCTGCTTCGGCAATATGATATCCAGAAATAGAAACCGAATAGAAATTACGTACCTTATTCTCTATAAAATATTCTTGTACATCTCCCATTAATCGCAATGCAAATTCTGTAGAGAAAATACAAGTGTTTTGTGCCTGGTCTTCCTTTAAAATATCTGCCTGCACTGTACCTCTTACCACGGCAATGGTCTCATATTTAATTTTTTCGTAAACATCTTTTGGTAATACACGGTCTCCCGTTACGCCCAATAGCATTAAACCTAAACCGTTATTTCCTTCGGGAAGCTCTCCTCTATATTGTGGTCTTTCCAAACCACTTTCTTTATAAATAGCTTTAATCTTTTCTTCTACTTCCTCTTCTAAGCCATTTTCTTTGATGTATTGCTCACATTTTTGATCTATAGCGGCATTCATAAAGAAACCTAATAACATAGGTGCGGGACCATTAATGGTCATACTTACGGATGTTAAGTGGTGTGCCAAATCAAAACCAGAATATAATTTTTTAGCATCATCTAGGCAGCAAATAGAAACTCCGGCATTTCCAATTTTTCCGTAGATATCTGGACGAGGATCTGGATCATTTCCGTAAAGGGTAACCGAATCAAATGCGGTAGATAAACGCTTTGCTGGCAATCCTAAACTCACATAATGAAAGCGTCTATTGGTACGTTCTGGTCCGCCTTCTCCTGCAAACATACGCGTTGGGTCTTCTCCTTGGCGCTTAAACGGATATAACCCTGCGGTATAAGGAAATTCTCCAGGGACATTTTCTTGCAAAATCCATTGCAATAAATCTCCCCAAGCTTTATACTTTGGCAATGCTACCTTCGGAATTTGTAAATGCGAAAGAGACTCGGAATGCGTTTCAATTTTTAATTCTTTATCCCGAACTTTAAACGTATAAATAGGATCCTGATATTTTTTTACCGTTTGATTCCATTTTAAGATTTCTTCCCAGTTATAAGGATCAAAATCCATTTTAGTTTTATTGAATTGCGCAATTAGCAATTCTACAAATTGTTGATCGTTGTCATCCTGAACTTGTTTCAAGATCTCATCCTCGTCAAGTCCAGTTTTAAGAAGCAAAGACTCCTCGACTCCACTCGGAGTGACATCAGTTACAGAAAGTATGGTTTTATAAATTCCGTAAAGCTTTTGAGCTACTTCTACTTGTGTTGCAACTTTATCATCATAACCACGATTATTTTCGGCTATTTCTGACAGATAACGCACTCGTGCTGGAGGAATTACAAAGATTTTTTCTGACATTTCATCAGAAATATGGTAATCACTTTTCAACGGAGTTTCCGTTTTTTCAGCAAGCGTATCCATTATTTTCTTATACAAGGTATTCATCCCAGGATCGTTAAACTGAGAGGCGATTGTTCCATAAACCGGAAGGGTTTTAGGATCCTCATGCCACAAACCATGGTTGCGCTGGTATTGTTTCTTTACATCACGCAAAGCATCTAAAGCGCCGCGTTTATCAAATTTATTAATCGATACAATATCAGCAAAATCTAGCATGTCAATTTTCTCCAACTGGGTAGCAGCACCAAACTCTGGCGTCATCACGTAGAGAGAAACATCTGAATGGTCTAAAATTTCGGTATCACTTTGTCCAATACCAGAAGTTTCTAAAATAATTAAGTCATATTCCGCAGCTTTTAATACTTCAATCGCTTCTTGTACATATTTAGAAAGTGCCAAGTTAGATTGACGCGTAGCCAAAGAACGCATATAAACTCTAGGAGAATTAATGGCATTCATACGAATACGATCTCCCAATAAAGCACCCCCTGTTTTCTTTTTAGAAGGATCTACAGAAATAATCCCAATGGTTTTATCTTCAAAATCTACCAAGAAACGACGAACCAATTCATCTACCAAAGAAGACTTTCCCGATCCCCCTGTTCCTGTAATTCCTAAAACAGGAGTTTTTACTCCTTTGTTTTTCTGATGAATTTGTTCTAAAGCAGATTTAGCAATTTCTGGAAAATTTTCTGCGGAAGAAATCACTCTAGCGATAGATCTATCGTTTTTTGAAGCTAAATCATCTGCTTCTCCATCTAATTGATCGCCAATCGCATAATCTGACTGTTCTACCAAATCATTAATCATTCCTTGTAAGCCAAGTTCTCTTCCATCATCTGGAGCGTAGATTCGAGTAATCCCGTACGCTTCCAGTTCTTTAATCTCTTCAGGAAGAATCACTCCGCCTCCACCACCAAATATTTTGATGTGCTCTGCGCCTTTTTCCTTCAGCAAATCATACATATATTTAAAATACTCTGTATGACCTCCTTGATATGAAGTCATGGCAATGGCATTTGCATCTTCTTGAATGGCAGTGTTCACCACCTCTTCTACACTTCTATCATGACCTAGGTGAATTACCTCAACCCCGGTAGATTGAATAATACGACGCATAATATTTATGGCGGCATCGTGCCCATCAAATAAAGAAGCTGCGGTTACAATTCTAACTTTATGTTTTGGCTTATAGGGTGCTTGTTCTTGCATAGATTTATTCTGAATTTTTGAAGCGTAAATTTACTAAAAAACGATGACTTTTAGAAAACTATTCCCTGATATTACCTTAACAAGCCATTTATCTTCCCATAAAAAATATACACGTTTAAAAAATACCCAATATTGGGTATTTTTTAAACGACTATCCTGTGTATCTTTACCATATCAAGATTATCTTATAGGGGGTAGATAATTTGACTTTTAAAACAAGTTATATTGTTTGGGCAACGGTTTTTCCATTTGGATAAAATCGTTGTCTTTTTTTATGTTTTTAGGTGTTGATTTATAATATTCGATATTTTTTATATTTAGTATTAATTTTTCTTCCAAAGTCTTTTATACTGCCCTCCATCTCTCGGGTTTGTATTTTTTGAATAATGATAAAAGTAATAAGGAGTTGACCAGTTTATTACAATCAAGTCTTAGTTCTTAGGTCTAAAAGTGAAGCGGTCTTAAGTCTTATTTATATGCCGATACTTTCGTTCAAATTTTAATTTCAGATAAATTAGCTTTATTTTAGAGCCATAATTCAATCCATTAAATAATGATAAAGAAAGTTTTAGTATTTATATGCATCCTAAGCTTAAGTGCCTGTGCCGAATTACAAACCATTGCAGATAATTTACCTCAAGAAGGATATGGCTTAAGCAATGATGATATTGCCAATGGACTTAAACAAGCTCTGGATAAAGGAATTGATCAACAAGTACAAAAACTTACGCAAGAAAATGGTTTTTACGGAAATTCCGCAGTAAAAATTTTACTTCCAGAAGAACTTCGTAAAGTAGAAAAAGGCTTAAGAGATATAGGCTTAAATAGTTTAGCCGATGAAGGTATAAAAGCGCTAAATAGAGCCGCCGAAGATGCCGTAAAGGAAGCTACTCCCATCTTTGTTTCCGCAGTAAGAGAAATGACTTTTGCAGATGCTAAGAATATTCTTATGGGAGACAATCGTGCCGCTACCAATTATCTAGAAAGTAAAACCAACTCTACTTTATATCAAAAGTTTAATCCTGTGATTAAAAACTCTTTTAGTAAAGTTGGAGCAGACCAAATTTGGAGCAATCTTATTCAGAAATACAATTCTATTCCACTTGCGCAAAATGTAAATCCAGACCTTACCGATTATGTGACTAAACAAGCATTAGAAGGCGTATTTACCATGATTGCTAAAGAAGAAGTAGAGATTAGAAATAACTATTCTTCTAGAACTACAGATCTCTTAAGAAGAGTATTTGCTTTACAAGACAGGTAATAAATCAAACTTATAAGTATTTTAAATAAAGGTCAGACAATTTTCTAATTTTATTTTGTTAATTTATTAAGGATAACTCTCAATTATTCGTAAATTTTAAAACGCTATTAACTCTCTTTAATATGATGTAAAGAGATTCGCCAGTATCTTTGTATAAAATTGAAGAAGATGGACTGGATAAAAAGTAAAACGAGATTAGAGCGGTTAAAAGAGAAGTATTGCCAACTTATGAAGCGTGCCTATCGTATTGCTCCAAGAAGTAAATCGAAAAGTGACGCACTCAACGAGAAAGCCAAAATGGTTTTAATTAAAATTAGGATGTTAGACTTCAATCATTTGCACTAAACTAATCCATTTTAAAATACCCTATGAGTATATCTATATCTATTTCTGAAAGAATAACCAATTCACTTCATAATTATTACGATTATTTAATAAGCGTTATTCCCAGAATAGCATTAGGTGTTTTCATTATAATACTTGGCGTTCTCTTAGCCAACTTAATTACCAATTTTTATAGAAAGAGATTCTTAAAAAAAGCAAATGATGCTCTAATGGCTCGTTTTTTAGCGCAAGCCATTAAAATCGTTCTTGTCATTATTGCTATAATGATTGCCCTAGAAGCTGCTGGTCTAAGCAGTATCGCTACAGGTCTTTTAACGGCGGCAGGAGGAGCAGCGATTGTTTTGGGATTTGCCTTTCAAGACATTGGCAAAAATTTTCTTGCAGGAATTATTTTGGCTTTCAACCGTCCTTTCAATATCAACGACACCATTATGATTGGAGAGATCTTCGGAAAAGTAAAAGCTCTCAATTTTCGATATACACATATAAAAACTTCCGATGGAAGAGATATTTATATTCCCAATAGTGACGTTCTTACTAAACCTGTAGAAAATTATACGGCCGATGGTTTTTATAGAAATGAATTTATTGTGGGGATAGGATATGAAGATAATATTGATGCCGCCAAAAAGCTGATTCTAGAAATTATAAATGCTAATGAAGATATAGTTCATGGAGAACCAGACCATGAAAATTTTGTCGTTGAAACCGAATTAGCTGCAAGTACTGTTAATCTAAAAGTATTTTTTTGGGTGCATACGCTAGACTACCGTGTAGCTTCAAGAATTTTAAGAGGACTTGTAATTAAAAAAGTAAAAGAAGCGCTAAGTGATGCTGGCTTTAATCTTCCTGCAGATATTACAGAATTAAAACTGTATGGAAACGAAGAAGATATACCTTTAAGAGTAAGAAAAGACCCTAGAGATATGCTGCCGTCTAGCACAGATTAATTTTCGGTTTCGTGCCATTTAGAGAAGTAAGAAAAAGCTTTTTCTAATCGGGATCCATACCAACTAAAATACTCTCCATCCACAAATTTTATTTTCTCTTTGGGTACAAATTCCTCAAAGTATTTGATGTGTTTTTCACTAAACGGAAAAGGTTCTGACGACAATAAAATGTAATCTAAGTCTGGCAAATTTTGAAGCTCTACTTCTGGATAGCGAGAAATTTCATGAAACACATTTTCAAACTTATTCTCGTGCAATAAATAATCGATAAATGTATTTCCGCCAGCGACCATATAAGGATCTTTCCAAATAAAATACGCTACTTTTTTAATGGGTTTATCTGCAATTATCTTCTGAAAGTTGCGATGCTCCTGCTGAATAGATTTAATTAATTCTGAAGCTTTTTTAGCCACTTGAAACAGTTCTCCATATTGCTCAATTAAAACATAACTGTCTTCTAGAGTATGCATCTTAGAAACATGAACAGGAGCTATTTTCTCCAATTCCTCTACCATTTCTGCCGTATTTTCCTCTTTATTGCATAAAATGATATCGGGATGTATGGCTTTAATTTCATCCAAATGAACCGATTTGGTTCCGCCAACGATTTCTTTTTCATCGCGTAAATGCGCGGGATGCACACAAAATTTAGTAATGCCCAACACATTTTCTTCCAAACCTAAATCTACCAAAAGTTCAGTTTGACTAGGAACTAATGAAACAATGCGCTGCGGAGTTTCCTCTAAGTGTATTTCTCGTAAAAGTTGGTCTTTAAAAAGGGGCATTGTGAATTTCTTTAATATTCCTTTTGGTGATTTAAAATCTCTTCCATTTCTTGTTGTAATTCTTTGGCTTTTAATGCAGCGGCCTCAGCAAAGTTTGCTTCCGCGGAAGCGTAAATAATTCCTCTAGAAGAGTTTATAAGTAAGCCTACGTCATCATTAAGACCATATTTACAAACTTCGGCTAAACTTCCGCCTTGAGCACCAACGCCAGGAACCAAAAGAAAATTATTGGGAGCTATCGCTCTAATTTCTTTAAAATATTCGGCTTTCGTGGCTCCTACAACATACATTAAATTATGATTATTCTTCCAAGTTTGAGAAGTTTGAATCACTTTCTTATACACTTCATCTCCGTCGACCTTTTTAGTTTGAAAGTCAAATGCACCCCGATTAGAGGTTAAGGCCAATAAGATGGTATGTTTATTTTCGAACTCTAAAAATGGCACCACAGAATCTTCTCCCATATAAGGCGCCACCGTAATCGAATCGAAATTTAAATCGCTAAAAAAAGCTTTCGCGTAGCGCGTTGAAGTATTTCCTATATCGCCGCGTTTCGCATCGGCAATCGTATAAATTTCAGGATAATTTTGATTAAGATAATGAATCGTCTTTTCTAAAGCTTTCCATCCTTTAAGTCCGTAAGCTTCATAAAAAGCCATATTAGGTTTATAAGCCACCGCCAAATGATGCGTGGAATCAATTATGGCTTTATTAAAAGCAAAAATAGGATCTTCTTCCTGCAATAGGTGCGAAGGGATTTTGGCTAGATCAATATCTAGACCTATACATAAAAAAGATTTCTTTTTGCGAATCTGCGCTACAAGTTCATTTGTGGTCATAAAGTAAAATTAAAAAGCCCGCAAAAAGCGGGCGTCATGGGATTAAAAAATACCTGAAGATTCTTTAAGTTTTTCTGTATTAGCTACTAATTGCAGCTCATCAATAATTTTTTGAATGTCTCCATTGATGATGTTTTGCAAATCATATAGCGTCAAGTTAATTCTATGATCGGTTACTCTACCCTGTGCGTAGTTATAGGTTCTAATTTTCGCACTACGATCTCCGCTAGTTACCATAGAACCCCGTTTTGCCGCATCTTCTTCCTGCTTCTTGGCCAACTCCATATCGTACAATCGAGAACGCAGTACTTTAAAAGCTTTCTCTTTGTTTTTATGCTGCGACTTTTGATCTTGACATTGAGCTACCAAACCTGTAGGCTCGTGGGTTAAACGAACTGCAGAATATGTGGTATTCACTGATTGACCTCCTGGACCCGAAGAACAGAAATAATCTATTCGCACATCTTTCGCTTCAATATGAACATCAAATTCTTCTGCTTCTGGAAAAACCATCACCGTGGCAGCACTGGTATGCACTCTACCTTGAGTTTCGGTTTGCGGTACTCTTTGTACCCGGTGTACACCAGCTTCATATTTTAAAGTTCCGTAGACATCATCTCCAGAAACCTCAAACTGAATCTCTTTAAAACCACCATTGGTTCCTTCATTAAAATCTACCGTACTTACGTTCCATCCTTTACTTTCACAATATTTAGTAAGCATTTTAAAAATATCTCCCGCAAAAATACTAGCTTCATCTCCTCCCGCTCCCGCACGCACTTCGACAACAGCATTTTTAGCGTCTTCTGGATCTTTTGGCACCAACATCATTCGTATTTTCTCCTCCAAACCAGGCAATTGACCTTTCGCTTCTTCCAACTGCATTTTGGCCATATCTACCATCTCGTCATCACTACCATCTGCAATAATTTCTTCCGCCTCGGCAATATTTTCCGTAAGTTCTACATAGATTTCTCGTTGAACCATAAGGTCTTTAAGATCTTTATATTCTTTGGTAAGCTCTACGTATCTTTTTTGATCTGAAATAATATCGGGTTGAATGATTAAATCATTTATCTCGTCAAATCTATTTTTTACTATATTTAATTTATCTATCATAGTGTTCTCCTATTGGTACAAATTTACGATAATTTTCGTGAATTTTTATAGTAAAATTTACTTCGATAATTTTTCGTACTTTAGAACTTATGCAAAGAAAAATTTTATTGCTGCTTTCTTTTTATCAACAATTTGTATGGTTTTCTATGCTTCTAAATCTTTTCTTTATCCTTTTAAACACATCTATTCACGTTGCTGTGACTTTCAAATTAGTACTTATGGCTTTTCTTATTTTTAGAAAATCCTTCAGTAGAAACAGTTCCTACTTTCTGTTTTATATACAAACGGGGTTGAGTAAAAGAACACTCGTTATTTTTTCGATGCTTCTTGATTTAACTATTCTTTACGGAATTTATTCCGCGAAAGCTGTTTTCTTATGATTCTTGAAGTAGATAATATAGAACTAAGTTATGACGGAAAATTAATCTTAGATGCAGTGTATCTAAAGGCTGAAACCGGTAAAATCACTGGTATTCTTGGTAGAAATGGCAGCGGAAAAACCAGTTTGCTTTCTATTATTTATGGGATCACTTCCCCTAAATATAAACTGATTCGTGTTGACGGTCTACCTATTACCAAAAAAATGTACAAAACAGGACTCATCGCTTACCTGCCGCAATTTTCTTACCTACCTACACATATGACTTTAAAAAAAGCTTTTTATCTTTATGAAATCTCTTGGAAAGATTTTGTTGCCAAGTTTCCTTCATTTGAAGCTTTGAAAAATTATATAAAAGCTGAAATTTCTGGCGGAGAATTAAGATTAGTAGAAACCTATTTAATTCTACTTTCTGAGGCTAAAATTTTATTGCTAGACGAGCCTTTTTCTAATTTATCTCCTCTTTATATAGATCAACTTAAAGCGATTCTCTTTACAGTAAAAAAAGAAAAAGTTATTTTGCTAACAGATCATTTTTATACGGATGTTCTAGATGCGGCGGACGAGATTTATTTATGTAAAAATAGAAAATTAAAGGGGATAAAAAATCAGCAAGAATTAATTGAAAATGGTTATTTGCCTCTAGATGCTAAAGTTCTAAAATAACTCCAATTCCCAACTGCTGCTTCCATTGTACTTTAGGACCTACTTCTACCTGTTCTCCATTTGCATTTTCTTCTTTTGCCTTAATATCATCGTCATATTTTAAATGAGAACCTATTTTAGCCAAGACAAAGTTATTCACTCTAAAATTTAAATTAAGTTCCCAATTGACGTCAATATTTCCGAAATTGTTGAGGTAATCTGTGTAAAATTTTAGCTTATTGGACAGTCCTATATTATCAAACAATTTGGTATTAAACTCACTGGTTATCAAAATCCCAACTTCGGTTCGCGTGTTTTCACCTTTTTGTATCACATTGCCTTCTTCATCTCGAATAGCTGGGGTTACCCCAAAAGAACCTGCGTTTGCCAAGTCTTGATCCCCAACAATCGTAGACTTTACAGTTAATGGTGATGCGTATAAGTTGAGAAAATCTAGATTTCCGCCGTACTCTGATCCAATCCCTACAAAAACATAAGCAGGTGACATAAGTGTAGAGATCTCATTGGAAACATCTGGATAATTATATCCGTTAGAAAACTGGGTTTGAAAGTTTAATTTTGCCGAATAAAACCAATTAGAAAGAGTATCTTTTCGGAAACCAATAGTAGAGTTGATTTCAAAATTATCATCCGTTTTTTGAATAATTTGCTCTTTTTGCTTTACGATACCATATCTCGCAATGAGCTCATTATTCCAACGTATATTTGCCCGCTCGTAAACTCTATTTAACTCTACATTTAATAAACCAGAAACAGAGTTGCTTCCTCCTGCGTTCCAATTGACAAAAGCGACTTCACTAACATCTAAACCAATGGCATTTCTTTGCTTCCAAAAGGTTTTATCTGGATGTCTTTCCCTGATTTTTTTAGATCTTTTAGGTAGAATGTTAAAAAATACAATCTCTTTAGGTTTTAATTTTACAGCATATACAGAATCTCTGGGAAGATTAAGTGTATCTTTTTGCGCAAAGGCATTAAAACCAAATAAAAGGATGCATATGAAGCTAAAAAATTTGCCCATGTCAAAGTTGAATGAAGTTTAGAAGTTAGATTTTTAGTATTCGAAACTTCCTAAATCACTAGTTATGGTAAGTTTCTTTCCATTCTCCATGCCTTCAACTCTTCCTACAATTTTTGCTTCCACTCCAAAAGATTCAGCTATTTTAATCACTTGTTGGGCATAAGCCTCTGGAAGATAAATTTCCATACGATGTCCCATATTAAATACTTGGTACATTTCTTTCCAGTCTGTCTTACTCTCTTCTTGAATCAATTTAAAAAGCGGTGGTACTTCAAACATATTGTCTTTAATAATATGCAAATTGTCTATAAAATGTAAAATTTTGGTTTGCGCTCCTCCGCTACAATGTACCATTCCGTGAATCTCATTGGGCGTTAGTTGTGCTAATATTTCCTTTATAATAGGTGCATATGTACGTGTAGGAGAAAGCACTAGTTTTCCCGCATCTATAGGAGAACCTTCAACCTTATCTTTTAACTGTTTACTTCCAGAATAAATTAATTCTGAAGGAATAGAATTATCAAAACTCTCTGGAAATTTAGCTGCTAAATCTTTATGGAAGACATCGTGGCGTGCAGAAGTTAAACCGTTACTACCCATCCCGCCATTGTATTCTTTCTCGTAGGTTGCCTGTCCCGAGGAAGACAAACCAACAATAACGTCTCCTGCTTTGATATTGGCATTATCAATTATCTTATCTTTTTTAATTCTAGCGGTTACGGTAGAGTCTACGATAATGGTTCTCACTAAATCTCCAACATCTGCGGTTTCACCACCTGTAGAATAAATCTCTACTCCAAAATCTTTTAATTCTTTAATCAATTCTTCTGTACCATTAATGAGAGCAGAAATCACTTCCCCAGGAATTAAGTTTTTATTTCTACCAATGGTAGAAGAAAGCAAAATATTATCTGTTGCGCCCACGCATAGCAAATCATCAATATTCATAATTAATGCGTCTTGAGCAATTCCTTTCCAAACCGAAAGATCTCCAGTTTCTTTCCAATACATATATGCTAAAGAAGATTTAGTACCAGCGCCATCTGCATGCATAATTAAACAATACTCCTCATCTTGGGTAAGATGATCTGGAATAATTTTACAAAATGCCTGAGGAAATAATCCTTTGTCTACATTTTTAATCGCGTTATGCACATCTTCTTTTCCTGCGGAAACTCCACGCTGTGCATATCTTTTACTGACTTTATTCATCGCATCATTGTATTATGAGGCAAAAGTAAGTAATTCTAAAACAAACTTCTCATACTTAAAGTCAAATATTATATTCCGCTAAGAGTAATTACATTTTTTGCATTAATTCTCTTAGGAAATATATACATGGCTTTCTCTCATTCTCTTAATTAGCTTCTAAGAAAAGTAGGCTAAAATTATTGCCATTCTGGCATGGAAGCCTCGGTAAAAAGCTCATTATCTTCTACACCTCCACTAAATAATAAGGAAAATATTACTGGACTAGCTCCAAAGTTATTGTTCACCCTAGTGAATATAACACCGCCTTCTGTTGGAGAAAATCTGCAGTGGTATTCATTCTGCCCTTGGACGGCATCTGTTGGTATTTGGATGGATGTATTGTTGGTTATATCATATACAAACATCCTAGCTTCAAATTGTCTATAAATTTGATTTTGCGATTGAGAAACATCTCGTGAATATAAAACCTTATTGGCATCTGCGGTAATATCTATGGAGCCAGCAGCACCTTGAATATTATCCAGAATTACTGTTTCTTCTGCGTTGGTGGAGAGCCTATAGGTAAAAAGCCGTACATTATATCCTTGATAGTTATTGGTTTTAAGCAACAATAAATCTGTATCAAAATCAGGAATTTCTACTTCAGAAATTAAAGAACCATCTGCGGTTTGATACATTAAAGTACGGTTGCTACCATCATTATTAATACGGTATAATTTGTCAAAATTTGGGTAATATAAGTAAGCTCCATCATCAGACCATGTATACGTTATTTCTTCCAGTCTAAATCCACCTACAGGCACATTGGCTGTAACCTGTGTAATATTTGTACCATTTAAATTGATCGTAAATAGTTGTGCATCTCCTCCTACAGTGCGCAAAAATGCAATTTTACCTACAGTATTGTTTTTTCTTGGTCTAAAGCTATTTGCGTTTTCACTAGTTACTTTAAAGAGATTTTGATCGACAGAAGTAGAAGTAGAGTCTATTGCATCTCCCGAATAAATTACATTATTACCATTTTCTTTTTTTACGAAGAAATACGGATTATCGAGAGCAGTTATTGTTTTAAATTCACTTATAGATGACTCGGTAACTTCACTATCATCGTCTTTAGCAGAAACCTGCCAAAAATATCTTGTACTTAAATTTAAGTTGTTAACGGTAAAGCTGGTATCGTTTACAATTTCGAACTCTTGCATTTCACTAGTAGTACCGTTGCGTAGGTTCAAGGTATAATAAATATCATCTTCTTCCGGATCTGATGCTTGCCAAACAAACTCCACTTGTAGTCCAATATTTTCGGCACCATCTTCTGGATATATAAGTTCTGGCTGCGTGGGAGCTTGATTTTCTGTGTTTTTTCTTTCTAGATTAATTACCACTTCTGCAATACCGTCTTCTACTACATTTACAGGTTCAAAACCAGTTCTATAATCTTCTATTTCAGCTTGTATCGAATAACTATCTACTACTATTTTTAACAAAGAAAACTCTCCACTCTCATTGGTAAAGGTGGTTGTAGATGCAGGATTTGTAGAGATCTTAACATTTTGTATAGGCTCGTTAGTTTCTTTATCTAATACCTTCCCGGTAACAGATCCTATGCGTTCAAGATCGAGTGTATCTTCATTACAACCATAGATTGCAACGATCAAAAATATGGAAAAAATATAATAGTATTTAGTTTTCATCGTATGTATGAGATTGCGTTTATACTTTTCTAAAAATTAAAATAATAATCTAACCCAAGGCCAAAGTTGTAGTAAAAATCATTTCTCTTTCCGTTTACCATGGAATCCAATTGATCACTAAACGAAATATTATGCTCTGCAAAAAGTTTTAGACCTAGACGCTGCGAGAGGTAATATTTTAAACCTGCACCGTATTGCATTTTGAGAAAGGTATCGGTTTTTTGCTCTGTAGAGTTTTCAATATTATACACGACTCCGCCACCAGCATAGATATACGGAGACAGATCATCATCTGGTAAGATATTAAAATAGGCATTTAAACTAGCATCACTAAACATATCAGAAAATTGTTTTCCACTATCTAATTTAAAAACAGACCCTGTAAGACCAAATCCCAAATTATTTGTTATTTTTTGTTGGTATTCTAAACGAGCCAAGTAACCGGGTTGCTTTTCTGTATAATCACCATCAAATAAAGAAGCTCCTCCAGATACACTCAAAATACTCTTTGCAGTTCGCTTCTTTAAAACTCTATTATAAAGCTCTATAGATTCTTCTTCTTCTTTTTCTTTAACATAATTCTCCACTAATTCTTTGTTGGTTTCCTTCCCGGCTTTTGTTGACCAAAACCGATCCTCGATACCCTCTATGATCAGATCATGAACGGCTTTTTCAATGGCATCTTTAACGGCTATTTGTAAAGGCTCGTTTCTTGTAATACCCGTTTCGGCTTCTAACAAACGTTGAAATTTTACAAACCGAAAATAACTAGCATCTAAAGACTGAGAAAGTATGGTTTTTGAAACATAAACAGTTTTCAAAATTTCTCCATTACTAGTAGAGACGGCTCTTAGATAAATTGTAATACGATCTTGTCTATATTTTGTTGCGCCCCCAATTCCAAAATATCGCGCCCCAATTCCACCGGTAACTATATTGGTATCGTAAGAAATTATACCGCCTTCCAATAAAAGACCTGCATAAAGTAAAGGTGGTAATGGAGGCTCATTGGGATTTAAGTTTTTTATATATTCTTGTTTGGTATTCCGTATAATGCTACGCTCTGTAGATAAATTACTAAGATTTTCTCTTTCAATAGGTAAAAAGTACCCCGAATCTTCCAAGGCTTTAATTAAAATTGTGGTTGCACCCTGAGTTACGGCAGTACTAAATGTGCTTCCGTTTTCGACAGGCTTATATTGCCCTGTTTGATCGCTAAAATTATAAACAGCGACTTCTACCCGATCTGCAGCTTCTGGCAAGTCTAATAAACCTTGAGTAGATTTTGAAAATTCTCCAACTCGAGAAGGGGTTTGCTGAAAGGGTTGATTAAAATAAGCCCCACAAGAATTTAAAATGAACATAAGACCGGTTAGTGCAGCCAATTGTATTTTTTTTATCATAAGTAGTTAAGTGTGGTTAATTAGGAACTATTACCTGTGTCTGTTCGCCATTAGAAGTATCGAGAATATTAATTATCAAACCTTCATTAGATTCAAAAACTTCTATTTCTAAACTACCAAAGCTGAAGGTACCTGGCTCCGTCAGCGCTCCAATGCCATCAATTTGTTGTTGTAATAAACGTCTAGATATTTGACTCAAAATTTGACTATTTAAGGTTTCTCCAAAACGATCTAAGTCAGATTTTTCATTCTGCTGTTTTCCTGGAGCAGTAAACCCATTTTGAGCGCTGGCAGAACTTAACATCCATTGATAATTAAATGTCTCCCCTCCAAAAGCGGGATTTATTGGTTTATAGGTTAATTGCTGTGCACTTAGAGAACATCCAAAAAAAATAAGAATTAAAAAAAATGTATATTTCATAGTTGCAGTATTTAATATCTCGTTATCTGTTGATTTTGCTGTTGCAAACGCTGTAAATGTGCAATTGCACGATCTAGAGCTGTTTTAGCCATTTTTTTTAAAAAATCTTTCCTAGGTTGAGAAAAAAATTGCCATACTAAATCATCTCCCACTTTTACACTAATTCTTGTGGTACGACCACGTCCCGGAGCCTCTTCAATAGTAATATTTTTAGCTGATATTATACCTCTATTATAATAATCTGAATAAAAATAACGGTAAAAATCCCTACCAGCTTTTGTTAATGTGTTTTCAATAATTAATCCATTAATTATAAAACCATCCTGAGGTTTAGCTTGGTCTTGCGAGTTGACTGCTATTTTTTCTCGTTTTGGATCAATTTCTGTTCTACCACCATCTTCCAGTACGATACGATCTTTACCAATCGTTTTTCCATCTTTATCGTAAAGAAGTAAGACTAAAATTATTTTTCCCTCTTCATTAAAATTTATATTTGCTTGAGCAAGAAGCACTTTATCGTGACCTTCTATAAAAAAATTGTTGGCTTGACTACTTTTTGACGTATTGCCATTGTCATCGCTACTAAAAACCATGAATTCATATTGTAAAGAATAATCAGACGGGGTTAAGTTTTCTGCGGATGCTTTAAAAGTTGTAAACTCACTACTTCTCTCAATTAATATTTCGGCTTTGATCTCTTTATTATAGTATTGCGCATGCACTACACTAATCGGTGTCAAACCAAAAATTAAAAAAATTAATATGAAGTAGATATATTGTTTCAAAATAAAATCTAGTTTACTTATAACTCCGTATAATAATGTCGGGAGAATTTTCTGTTTGTTTAAACTTTAAAGACTTCGTAATTTCATTGGTACCAAATCGCTCAAAATAATTTCCTCCTTCTTGTGTTAATTCAAGCGATGCATCTACATTACGATCATACACAAAATCTTTTACTAAGTTAAAACTTCCATTTTGAAGTATATTAGTATAGATCGTATTTGCGGTATAATCTAAATTTACGCCGTTTTGATCTCCATTTTGAATTAAATTAACTTCACTAGCATTTGTATCTGTGCTAATTGCAGCCCGATTGCCCTCTCCTATTTGTCTAATAAAAACAGTATTATTTGTCAAAGTACTATTTTTTGGATTTACGCTATTGCTTATACCCAAAGCTTTAAATAACTCTGGTGTAGCCGCTTGGGCCTCTCCTGCTGTCTGCACTTCTGTATTTTCTTTCTTAAAAGTTTGCGAAAAGCCTTGTAGACCAATAAAAATAAAAATCAAGAATGCAATGGGTGTTAAAATTTTCATAATGATAAATATATTAATTATTTATTAATAATGAGTCCTATTTATTAAAATAAAGAGGACATCATTATTATGAGTCCCCCTTATCTATTAAATTACTTGTAATTTCACAATTACTCAGAACTTAATGCTGTGTTAAAAAATTCTTAACATCCTACACAAGGCTGATCGATAGTGAAATCCTGAGGTGTTTGTGGCGTTTCTGGCGTTAGAGCTCCAGGAACTTCACAATTGATAGCATCTGCACTAAAGTCTCCACCTGGTCCTAACTGAAGAATATCAGCTACGTTACCTCCATTAGGCATTCCAACTGGCATACCTCCAGGAAGATTTTGCTCCACACTATAACTATGCCCTCCACGTTGCACCAATAATATTTGGTTACATTCTCCTCTTTGAGCTGTTGTAGCACGGTTACTATCACCATCTTGGTAAGTATTCACAAGATTATCATGCCCTCTCTGCGTAGAAAGAGCTATGTTATCATCACCCATTTGTCTTTGGTAGGCTATGTGATCAAATCCGTTTTGACCAATACCCGCTTCACTGTTTGTTCCGCTTTGGTCTTGACGTGCATAGTTTCCTGCGCCCATTGTTGAACCATATAGATTTTGAACCATAAATGCAGAGTTACCAGAGTTAGATTGATTTTGTTCTGCGTAGTTTGCATTAGAGGGATCATCACCGAATTGACGAATATCTGCTTCGTTTTCGTGTCCGCTTTGATTTTGAAAAGCAATACCTCCAAAAGAACCTAAACTTTGAGAACCATTGGTAATATTATCTACCATTTGTAAGTCTCCCCAAATTGGATCGAACATGATTCCAGTAGTTACATTACCTTGTGCGATAATACCAAAGTTACCAGTGTTACCTGAATTTGCATCTGTAACTTGATCTTGTTGCGCATAGTTATCGTCTCCAGACTGGAACGTACGTGCTATATTTCCCGCACCTGCACCAAGTTCTTGTCTTACAATAGAATTGTTATTATTACCAACTTGCTCTACTTCGGCTTCATGACCATCTGTTCCGTTTGGACCAGCTTTTTGACGAATAAAAGATGTATTCTCGTTACCTAACTGAGTAGTCAAAGCAGCACTATTATCCCAAGTTTGGAAAGTTAACGCATTGTTATCTTCTCCATCTTGATCAATGGCTGCAAAGTTATCCTCTGCATTTTGGTTATTACCTTGCTGAATAAGTGCTTTGTTTCTTGCACTCGCATCATCATTTTGGCCTTGACGGGTAATAGCATTATTTCTATCACCTTGCTGCCAAGTTGTTGATTGGTTTTCTGAACCAGATTGCAATACTTCAGCTAAATTTAATTCACCACTCAATGGATTCACTACTCCAGTTTGCCTAACACGTGCTAAGTTACCTCCCATACCAGAACCATCATTTTGGTTGGTATAAACAGACTGACTTGTCCCCGCTTGACGAACCCATACTCGGTTATCGTTTCCGTTTTGAACAGACTCTCCCGTATTGGCTCCAGCTGCCGCACCTGCTTGTGCTGCAACTTGAGAAGCTTGTGGAGCTCCACTTACTTGAGCGAAACCAATCGCTCCAAACATTAATGCTGTTGCGCATAAAATTACTTTTTTCATAATATAAAGTTTTATAATAAGTTAATGTCTTAGGATTTCCTCTTTGAGAAATCACATAACTTTCTTTGTTTAGATGTTTATAAATAAATCACCTCAACAATAATTTGCTCGTTTATAAGCTTATATTATACTTTTAATCTGATTAGTTTTTAAACTACCCCCAAATTTCAGTATCCTACCAGTAAAAACCTTGTTGCATGCATTACAACAATAAATTTGACATGTCTTAATTACTTAGGACTAAACTACTTGAATAAAACAAGCGTGACAATAAAAATTATGAATTCTCGTTATAAAACACTTTATAATCGTTATAATACATACATTTAACCTTAAACGCTATAATGATTCACTTAAACGTCTGTAATTTTGATACTTTACTAATTTAAACCTAAAAATTAAAGATAAATCAGTGTTTTACACCCATGAGCTCTTCAATTTATGCTTATTTGAGAAGCAGAAACAAAAAAACCTGCACTTAAAAAGTACAGGTTTTAATAAAGTTAGTAATTGCTTCTATTTGGTAAATAATAACTCTCTATACTTGGTTAGAGGCCAAATTTCATCATCTACCAATAATTCTAATTTATCACAATGGTAACGAATAATTTCAAAATAAGGTTTTACCTCCTTGCTATAAGCAAAAGCTTTATCTTCTGAATTCTCTATTTTATTTGCTTTTTTACGCTCCTCAATCATATCGGTAATTCCAGAATTGATTTTCTCAATATGGTTAGAAATATTTTCAATAATCACCAATTGCTCTTTAGCATACTTCTTAAAATCCTCTCCATAAATCTCCTTAAGTCCCTTCACATTTTTAATGAGTACATTTTGGTATTTTATCGCAGTAGGAATAATATGATTTCTAGCAATATCTCCTAATACACGTCCTTCAATTTGAATATGCAAGGCATATTCCTCTACCTCAATTTCGTGTCGAGATTCTACCTCCACTCTATTCATTACCCCCACACTCTCGTATAAATCTATCGTAGATTGCGCTTTTTTAATTTTTAAAGCTTCAGGAGTACTTTTATGGTTGCTTAATCCGCGTTTTTCTGCTTCTATTTCCCATGCTTCTCCGTAACCATCACCTTCAAAACGAATGCGTTTAGAGTCTTTAATGTATTCTCGCAGTACGTTGAAGATAGCATCATCTTTCTTCATCTTGTCTTTCTTAATCAAGACATCTACTTCTTTTTTAAATTCCTGAAGTTGTTTAGCAACAATAGAATTTAATACAGTCATAGGGTTCGCACAATTGGCGGTAGATCCCACTGCTCTAAATTCAAATTTATTTCCAGTAAACGCAAAAGCAGAGGTTCTATTTCTATCTGTATTATCTAAAAGAATTTCGGGTATTTTCCCTACTACATTCAGTTTTAGTTCCGTTTTTTCTTGTGGAGAAAGTTTACCATCGGTTACTTTTTCTAATTCATCTAAGACTTCCGTTAACTGAGATCCAATAAATACCGATATAATTGCTGGAGGCGCTTCATTTGCTCCAAGGCGGTGATCATTAGAAGCCGTAGCAATCGTTCCTCTTAAAAGCTCTTCATTATCATGCACCGCTTTAATGGTATTGACAAAAAACGCTAGAAACTGAAGATTTTTCATAGGCGTAGTTCCCGGACTTAACAAATTAACTCCAGTATTTGTTGCTAAAGACCAATTATTATGCTTTCCACTACCGTTAACTCCTGCAAATGGTTTTTCGTGAAAAAGTACTTTAAAGTGATGTCTTTCTGCTACCTTCTCCATCACATCCATTAATAAGGTATTGTGATCTACTGCTAAATTAGCTTCTTCAAAAATAGGCGCTAATTCAAATTGATTAGGCGCTACTTCGTTGTGACGTGTCTTTACAGGAATTCCCAACAACATGCACTCATTCTCCATTTCTTTCATGTAATTAAGTACACGAGAAGGAATAGCTCCAAAATAGTGATCGTCTAATTGCTGTCCTTTTGCTGGAGAATGTCCTAATAAGGTTCTTCCAGACATCATAATATCTGGTCTTGAGCTCGCTAAAGCGGAATCGATTAAGAAATATTCCTGCTCCCAGCCTAACGTAGCAGTAATTTTAGTCACCTTTTTATCAAAATATTTTGCTACCTGTGTCGCAGCTTGGTCTAAGGAATGTAATGATCTTAACAGCGGCGTCTTATAATCTAAAGCTTCCCCAGTATAAGAAACAAATACGGTAGGAATGCAAAGCGTGGTTCCAAATATAAATGCAGGCGATGTGGGATCCCAAGCGGTGTAACCTCTAGCTTCAAAGGTATTTCTAATTCCGCCGTTAGGGAAACTAGAAGCATCTGGTTCTTGCTGAACCAAAGCACCTCCACCAAATTTCTCTATAGCTGAACCATCTTCTACAGTTTCAAAAAAAGCATCATGCTTTTCTGCGGAAGAACCTGTTAAAGGTTGAAACCAGTGTGTATAATGAGTAGCTCCTTTAGAAATAGACCATTCTTTCATTCCTGTAGAAATATGATCGGCTAAATTTCTATCGATTTTAGAACCATTCTGAATTGCATCCATAACGCTCTTGTAAGAATCTCTCGTAAGAAATTGACGCATGGCTTTTTCTCCAAAAACATTCTTTCCGAAGATTTCTGATCGACGTGCTGGTTCTTGAAAAATAATTGGTTTACGGTGAAAACTTTCTTTTAATGCTTCAAATCTTAATTTTGCCATCTATTTATTTTTAAATTGTATGACAAAAATAATTATTTCTACAAAACACCCTTCCAATTGAATGTTAACATATTATAAAAATATGTTATTTTTAATAACACCCCCCTAAAAAAAGTCTATTCCAAGAAAGTTAATGCAATAAAAATAGCGTAAGCCGAAAATATGATAATCCCTTTATATCTACTAAAAACAAATTTCTTGGGTAAAAATACCAATGGTAACAGTATAAAAGCAAAACCCAACATCCAGAAAATATCATTAGTTAAAATTTCTTCTGATTGCATAAATATGGGCTTTATAATTGCCGTGATTCCTAAAACTGAAGCAATATTAAAAATATTAGATCCAATAAGGTTACCAAGAGATAAGGCTTTCTCCTTTTTTAACGCAGCAATTACAGATGCTGCCAGCTCTGGCACACTTGTACCTACCGCAATCATGGTTACCGAAATAACGCGCTCACTTACTCCAATTTTAGTCGCAATATCTACAGCTCCTTTTACCAAGAAATCTGATCCAAAATAAAGTGCAGCTCCCCCTATAAGCAACCATATAATTATTTTAAAATAAGAAACCACCTGCAAGCTATCATCTACATCTTCTGTAGCCACTTCATCATGTTTTCTTGCCCGTCTAATCAAAACCACCAAGTAAATAATGATGGCGATCACAAAGCCAATTCCTTCAGTTCTAGAAATATTTCCTCCTGTATATAAAAAGAAATACAACATCACCGAAAACAACATCATCACTGGCCAATTGAATTTATAAAAGTCTTTATCTATTTCTAGGCTGCTAATAATAGCGGTAATACCAAGAACCAAACCTATATTTGCGATGTTAGATCCAATGACGTTTCCTAAGCTAATGTCTGAAAATCCGCTGAGAGCCGCTTGCAAACTCACCAATAGCTCCGGCATAGAGGTCGCAAAAGAAACCACTGTAAGTCCAATAACCATTTTAGAAATATTCAGCTTAAAAGATAGCGCTACTGCAGAGCGTACCAAGAACTCCCCTCCTACTACTAGTAAGATTAAACCTAAGAATAGAAATAAAATAGACATATATTATTTTTTTGCGAAGATAAGGGTTTTCTCTTTCTGAGAAATTAAAATATGAACTAATAAAGTAGATACTAAAGTATAGACTATAATGTTAGATTGAGAAATGCAACTTGAAAATAAGTTTTAGAAATTGCCCGCTAAAAATAAACAACTTCAAAAGGTTCACGCTTTCCTTTGGATGTTCTTGCAGTAAAATAGAAGTAATCGGAATAAATTTTTTACAGCAAAAAAATTCCTCTAAAGAAAAAGCCTCAAATGCAACAAAATAAGTGGATGTATAGAAAGCTAAAACCTATAATTTTCTTAAAAACAGAATCCTTAAGCACTTGTGGCCTAAGGATTTTGTATTTTTAAAATAAAAACCATGGGACTTAAAACCACATTTTTTAGAGGACTTTCTAAACTTAACAAAGTTATTTTACCCAATTACACCAAAAAAGGTCTTGATTTGCAAAAAGCTTCAAAATTTCAATTAGCCATTATTGGTTGGAAAGCTTGGGTTACCAAACACGCCTCTACCAACCCCAATCAGAAATTGCTTCAGAATTAATATCAATTTAAAAGATAGTGGTACTTTTTAGCAATTATCTCTACCTAAAATAAAAAAGCAACAGTTCAATTTAAAACCTAAATTTTAAACAAAAACTTTTGCTGTATTGAAGAAAAGAAATATATTTGCATTCTCAAAATGGCCTTGTGGCGCAACTGAATAGCGCACCTGATTACGGCTCAGGAGGTTCCAGGTTTGAATCCTGGCAAGGTCACCATTAAAACCAGTACTTTACAAAGCTTTTGTAAATACTGGTTTTTTTTATTTGCACACTCTTTACGTACTTTTATAACCTATACCGCGAGTATGAGCTTCACAAAAATTAAAATATTAGAATTTTCTGATGACCTACAAGAACCTATTAAAACACTCAATTATGAATGGCTACAAAAATACTTTGAATTAGAAGAGAAGGATATTATTTCTCTTTCCAATCCCAAGAAAGAAATTATAGATAAAGGAGGATTTATTTTTTATGCAAAATTAAACGATGAAATAGTAGGCACCTATGCCTTACTAAAAAGAAAAGAAAATGTTTTTGAAATGAGTAAAATGGCGGTATCCACAATAGCTCAAGGCCGTAAAATTGGAACCACGATGCTGGAACATTGCTTGCGTTTTGCAACTCAAAAAGAAATAAAAACTATAATTCTATATTCCAATACTCAATTAGAATCTGCAATTCATCTATATCGAAAATATGGGTTTATTGAAGTGGACTTAGAAACAGATATGTATGAAAGAGCCAATATTAAAATGGAGAAACATCTCTAATGCTTTTAGTAGTAGAAAACAGGATTTTCTCACAAAGATCGTTAGTTTTTACTAGTCATTTCAATTTGTTATCAATTCATATCATCAATTCTTTATAGTTTTTGATGCAGATTTAAAAGATCAATCTATTTTAAATTCCTTATAAAAAAATAATTGATGAAAATTACAGTTAAAAAAACCGCTAAAGTACTTAGCGGTTTTTACATATATAATCCAATGTTGCAAATGCAATCTAACTGAAGCAGTAGATTACAAAAACACCTTTTTAAAACCCTGCAGGAAGAGGTACTGTCTTCGTAGCTGCTGCCCCCATATCTACCTGTTGCGGTGTATCAAAAACTTTAGTGATAAAATTATTTCTGTAAACTATCACCTCCATATAAATATCTACAGATTGCGCGAGATTCTCCCCTACATAAAATCGGCTATTATTAACAGAAGCATTTAACCACCAAGTGCCATTCTGCTTGTAAGCATAAAATTGTTGCCCTTCCACTGGATTAGTTGTGTTCGTCGACTTAAAAGAGATATTGGTATCACCATTAAGATTAAAATAGTAGCCTTGCACGGCTAGCGTATATTTGTTAACATCTATCTGTGTATTATAACCACCATCTAAACCAAAATTAGATACATCATTAAAAGCAAATTCTACATAGTTTAGAGGCCCAAAGGTACTGTTACTAACATCATATTTAATCTTAGAGCCATCTGCATCACTTATCATAAGCAATTTGGAGTCTGGATCTTCTGTATACTTTCCAGGATTTTCTAAGTATAATTTGTTTTGAACCAAAACTTCTCCTGTAACATCTAATGTAGCAGTGGGAGTAGTATTATTAATACCTACCTGCGCAAATAAGTATATACTTTGGAAAAAAATGAAAATAAAAAAAACGTATTTCTGATTCATAATATTCTTTTTTAAAGTTCTGTAGGTGCAGCAGCAGATCCTGTATTACTACCATTAAGGTTTACCGATATAGGAGAAAGAGATTTAAAGTATTTTCTGTCATATATAATGAGCGATACAGAATACGTAATCGTATTGTTAGCCACAGCATTCAATGTTCTATTTCGCATTTCTATATGCCAAGTATTACCTTCTACAAACACCCTATACACAAAATCACCTATGGCGCCATTACCTCCCTTGGGAATCGATTGACCTTCATATCTAAAGTTGGCAACCCCTACAATGTATTTACTAGCATCAAACTGTAAATCTACGTTAGTCACATTATCTCTTTGCAGGTTGGTAAACTTATAATCTGCAATATTTACAGGAGCCACTGGTATTTGCGTTAAATCTAGCTTTGCTACTTCCCCTGGAGGCACAGAGTTAGACAAACGAACCAAAAATTTATAATCATTTGTTTGCAAAGTTCCATCAGGAAAATTACCGACTTTCAACTCGTCCTGAACCAAAAGCGAACCATTTATATCTAGCTCGTAGCCTGAAGTAGGGCTCGTGGTGCCGATTCCGACTTGCGAAAATCCAAATGTAGTGCAAAACAAAAATAACAAAAGTGTTAAGTTCTTTATCATAATTAATCAATTACAGGGGTTGCGGCAGCGCCAGCTCTTGTGCCGTTCATATTAACAACTTGTTGGGGAAAATCTTTAGAAAAATCCTTAGATAAGATTAATGTTCTAATTACCCACACACCTTGATTAGCGGTAACTGGGTTCGCAGATGGATAATCAGCAATAAGATGCCAAGTTCCACCATCTACATAAGCAGAAATATAAGGAATCGTAAAATTACTTGGATTGGAAGACATCTCTAATCCTTGATTAAAAAAGGCAGAAATGATGGTCACCACATATTCAGAAGAGTTGATATTCGTATTAAAATCCAACACCCAATCCCCATTCATATTACTTAATCTATATTCTTGAAAATATGCAATAGCAGTACCCTCAACTCCAGCATCTAATTCTTTTACGAAACCGTCTCCTTGTTGCCCTAATAAAATAGATTTATCTGTAGCTCCAACGGGATTCAATTCATTAATTTGAATTCCACCATTCACATTCATATCTCCACCAACTTCTAACTTAGTTCGCGGATTTGTGGTATTTATCCCAACATTATCAGTTTGCGCTTGAAGTATCGGAAGAAACCCGAATAAAAAACTCACATAAATTAAAAGACTCCTACACTTCATAATGTATAATTTTATAGTCCGCAAATGTATAAAATAATAATAATATAGCAGTAACTAATTTAAATTATTGAGATATCATTAATAAATTGTCGTTTTAAAACATATTTATCGGTTAAAGTGTGTTTTTTGCTTTAAAAAATTACTAAAAATATAACTACTTCATTTCAAATTTGAAAAATAGATCATTTTATTATAGATATGCTTACCCTACTAATAATAATAATAATAATAGTTGTAAACTAAAGCATATAAATAGCTATTTAACCGTATGCTTCTGCAACTACGCAGTTGTAAATTTAATGTTACTATTTCCATTTATTTTTTCTGTAATAGTAAAAAAGTAAGTTAAAAAAAAAGTAATTGAGGTGGTTTTTCATACTTTTACACTATGAAAAAATTTCTCCACAATGCAATGGCGGTTTTTATGGTAGCTGTAGTTCTTATGACTACCATGTCTTTTACGGTAGATATGCACTATTGCGGAGAAACATTGGTTGATTTTTCATTTACCCAACAGGTAGAAACCTGCAGGATGGAAAATAATAAAAACGAAAGCCTTGGCAGTTGTGAGAGTCCCAAGATGTCTAAAGAATCTTGCTGTTCAGATAAACAATTGGTACAGGAAGGACAAGATAACCTTAAAACTTCATTTGATCAGCTTACTTTAGAGCAACAAATTTTTGTTACCTCTTTTACATATACCTACATCAATCTATTTGAAGGAACAGAATCTAAACAAATTCCTTTTGTAGATTACGCACCTCCCTTTGTCAAACGGGATGTGCAAGTGCTGCACCAAACCTTTTTAATTTAAAATATTAGACACTCCCCGCTTTTACTGGGGAAATAAGCCCAGCAGTATTTCTGTTTTGGGCAAATTTTGTTGTTTCTCGTGGTTAGAAATAACGCTTCAGCTTTCTTATAACTGTCTAATACATTACATCTCATGCTCAATAAAAGCATCAAATTTCTTATAGAAAATAAATTGATTGCTATTTTGCTTTTGGTTTTATTTATAGGATGGGGACTTATACACGCGCCGTTTAATTGGAATATGGGTGGCTTGCCTACCAATCCCGTAGCCGTTGATGCCATTCCTGATATTGGCGAAAACCAGCAAATCGTTTTTACCAAATGGGAAGGTCGCTCGCCGCAAGATATTGAAGACCAAATTACCTACCCCCTAACCACGTCCTTATTGGGTATTCCTGGGGTAAAAACTATTCGTAGTTCTTCTATGTTTGGCTTTTCTAGTATTTACATCATTTTTGAAGAAGATGTAGAATTCTACTGGTCTAGAAGTCGTATTTTAGAAAAACTCAATTCCCTACCGGCTAATTTATTACCTAATGATGCTCAACCCGCTTTGGGCCCAGATGCAACAGGATTAGGACAGGTATTTTGGTACACCTTAGAAGGCAGAGACACCCAAGGCAAGGTTACAGGAGGCTGGGATTTACATGAACTTCGCAGCATACAGGATTACTATGTTAAATATGGTTTGTCATCGGCAAGCGGAGTTGCAGAAGTAGCCTCTATTGGAGGTTATGTACAAGAATACCAAATTGATGTTGACCCAGAAAAAATGCGTCAGTATAATATCGGTTTAACCGAAGTTGTAAATGCTGTGAAAGAATCTAACCAAGATATTGGTGCACAGACTTTAGAAATAAATCAAGCTGAATATTTAGTACGCGGATTAGGTTATGTAAAATCGATCGCCGATATTGAAAATGCAGTAATCACTTCAGAAAACTTTACCTCCATTCGCATAAAAGATCTAGCGCGGGTGCAGTTAGGACCAGAAACAAGGCGTGGTATTCTAGATAAAGAAGGCGCAGAAGTGGTTGGTGGTGTCGTTGTGGCTAGGTATGGCGCCAATCCCTTAGAGGTTATTAATAATGTAAAAGATCAAATTGCCGAAATTTCCTCTGGTCTTCCCACAAAAATTTTAGCCGATGGCCGCACCTCAAAATTAACGATTGTACCTTTTTACGACCGTTCTCAGTTGATTCAAGAAACCCTATTTACGCTTAATGAGGCTCTTACGCTAGAAATTTTAATCACCATTCTTGTGATTATCGTTATGGTTTTTAATTTAAGAGCATCTATTCTTATTTCTGGTCTGCTGCCTGTTGCGGTTCTTATGGTTTTTATTACCATGAAACTTTTTGATGTAGATGCCAATATTGTTGCGCTCTCTGGGATTGCGATTGCCATTGGTACTATGGTAGATGTGGGCGTCATCCTCGCCGAAAATATGATTCGGCATCTAGAAGAAAATGACAATCATACTATTGAGAGTGAAAAACTTGGCATAAATACAGTTATATATAATGCTACCGCAGAGGTTTCGGGAGCTATTCTCACTGCGGTTCTCACCACCATTATTAGTTTTCTACCCGTTTTTACGATGATTGGCGCAGAGGGTAAATTATTTAGACCGCTTGCTTTTACCAAAACGATGGCCATTGCTGCCTCGCTAATTATCGCACTTTTCTTAATTCCACCAATAGCCGCATTTTTGTTTAGAAAAGTGAGCATAAAAAAAACGTTTAGGTATGTAATCTATTCGTTGCTTGTGGTGTTGGGCATTGCAATTATCATTTACGGTAATGCATTGGGTTGCGTACTTATTGCTTACGGCCTTAACGGATTTTGGTTTAGTAAGAATTCAGCAGAGAAACAACTCATCGCTATTTCTAAGTTTCGTTTCTTCGTTTCTCAAAATCTCGTAAACGTCATCATTTCCGCGGCAGCGATTGTATTGTTATTAGCTGAATATTGGCGTCCCTTAGGTTTTGATAGAAGCATCGCTATAAATCTACTTTTTGTAGGAATCATCTGCTTTGGTTTGCTAGGTATCTTCTCTGTATTTCAAAACTATTATCACAAGATTTTGAGTTGGGCACTTCAAAACCGAATCTTATTTTTAATGATTCCCACTACCGTATTGGTTCTAGGGATCCTTATTATGAGAAATACGGGTAAAGAGTTTATGCCCGCGCTTAATGAAGGTTCATTTTTATTAATGCCTACTTCCCTACCCCACGCTGGTGTAGAGGAAAATAAACGTGTTTTGCAACAGCTTGATATGGCGGTTGTCAGTATTCCTGAAATTGAAACCGTAGTAGGAAAAGCAGGTAGAACAGAATCTGCGCTCGATCCCGCACCCATGTCGATGTATGAAAATGTAATTTTGTATAAGTCTGAATATGCCGTAAATGCTGTAGGCGAGAAACAACGTTTTAAAGTGAATGAAGACGGGTTTTTTATGCTGAAGAATGATAAGTTATTCTTTAATACAAATATAGAGGTCAGTTCGAGCGTAGTCAAGAACGCTAGGAATAACGGAAGCATCTCGACTGCACTAAATGTGACCCGCAAGAATCTCATTCCCGATGAAGACGGAGCGTATTTTAGAAACTGGCGACCAGAAATACAATCGCCAGATGATATTTGGAACGAGATTGTAAAAGTCACCAAACTGCCGGGAGTTACTTCTGCTCCAAAATTGCAACCCATAGAAACCCGACTGGTGATGTTGCAAACAGGTATGCGAGCTCCCATGGGTATAAAAGTTATGGGACCCGATTTAAAAACCATAGAAAATTTTGGCTTAGAACTAGAAGAGATTTTAAAGCAAGCTGAAGGGGTTAAAGAACAAGCCGTTTTTGCAGATCGTATTGTAGGAAAACCTTACTTATTAATCGATATAAAAAGAGATCAATTAGCAAGATATGGTATCTCAATTGCAAAAGTGCAACAAGTGCTACAAGTGGCGGTTGGTGGTATGCCGCTTACTCAAACGGTAGAAGGTCGAGAGCGTTATGGGGTACGAGTGCGCTATCCTAGAGAACTACGTTCAAATCCAGATAAAATAAAAGACATCTATGTTCCCGTTGCAAATGGAAGCCAGGTGCCGTTGGGCGATTTGGTAGAAATTAAGTATGAGCAAGGACCTCAAGTTATAAAAAGTGAAGATACCTTCTTAATTGGCTATGTGTTGTTTGATAAATTGGATGGCTTTGCGGAAGTAGATGTGGTAGAAAACGCACAAGCACTCATCAAAGAGAAAATTGAAAATGCTGAGTTGACCATTCCTAAAGGGGTGAGTTACAATTTTACAGGAACCTATGAAAATCAATTACGCGCAGAGAAGACACTGGCGCTCGTGGTTCCCTTATCCTTAATTATCATTTTCATTATTTTATATTTTCAGTTTAAATCGGTTGCTACTTCGCTGATGATTTTTACAGGTATCGCTGTGGCATTTGCTGGTGGCTTTGTGATGATTTGGCTTTACGGACAGGATTGGTTTTTCAATTTTAATTTATTTGGTGAAAATATGCGTGAGCTTTTTAATATGAAAACCATCAATCTAAGTGTAGCGGTTTGGGTTGGTTTTATTGCCTTGTTTGGGATCGCTACAGACGACGGTGTCGTGATGGCCACCTACCTAACACAAACTTTTGATAGAACAAAGCCTACAGATAAAAAAGCAATACGAAGCGCAACTTTAGAAGCCGCAGGAAAAAGAATTAGACCTTGTTTAATGACTACCGTAACGACCGTTCTTGCCCTGCTTCCCGTTTTAACTTCTACAGGTAAAGGAAGTGATATTATGATTCCAATGGCCATTCCCATTTTTGGAGGAATGCTTATTGACGTCACTTCCTATTTTCTTGTGCCCGTGCTGTATAGCTGGAAAGCCGAGTGGAAGGTGAGAAGGTTATAAGCTATAGGTTGGAGGTTGGAGGTTGGAGATTAGAGATTAGAGATTAGAGATTAGAGACTAGAAATTAAAAAGTGAAAAACTTGAGGTTAGAAGTTAGAGGTTAGAGGTTAGAAGTTGGAAATTAATTAAAGAAATTATGATAAAATCGTATAAAAATTTAAAGGTACATCAAGAAGCGTTTTCATTGGCGATGGATATTTTTTGGCGAACCAGAAAATTTCCGAAGGTAGAAATATATTCACTCACTTCACAAATCGTGCGCTCATCGCGTTCGGTTTCTGCAAACATAAGTGAAGGCTGGGGCAAACGAATGTATGAAGCTGTATTTAAACAACAACTTATAAATGCTTTAGGTTCAAATACCGAAACTCAGGATTGGCTTGATTATGCGTTAGAGTGCAAATATTTAAATAAAGAAGAGCATTCGGAGTTTTCTAAGAAAAATAGCCAAATAGGAAAAATGTTGACAAAATTGTATCAAAATTGGAAAAGCTATGAATAATTTAAAAGCCATAAAAAGAATAGAGAAAATACAAATATTAAAATCAATATTTCTACGCTACATTTCCAGCTTCCAGCTTCCAGCTTCCAACTTCCAGATTTCAACACTATTGTTTTGTATGTTGATAGGCAGTTTTTGTTATTCCCAAAATTTGCAATCCTACATTGACGTCGCTATTTCAAACAATCCAGAAATTCAAAAATTTGATTTTCAATATAAGATTGCTTTAGAGAAGATTGAGGAAGTCAACAGCTTGCCCAACACAGAGTTTAGTGCAGGTGTAATGGCGCTAGCGCCCAAGATGGAAATGCCTATGGAGCGTTTTAAAATTTCTGCTATGCAAATGTTGCCTTGGTTTGGCACCTTATCTTCACGAAAAGATTATGCCGCTTCCATGGCAGAAAGTGAATATGCTGAAGTGAATATTGCTAAGCGAAAACTGGCACGCTCCATATCGCAGCTTTATTATTTACTTTATGAAATTAGAGCAAAACAAGAAGTTCTCCTTAAAAACATAAAGCTTTTAGAAACCTATGAACAACTTGCACTTACCTCTATTGAAGTGGGACAGGCTTCTGCTGTAGATGTTTTACGACTACAGATAAGACAAAATGAATTACAACAAAAAATTGACGTTTTAAAAGAAGAAAATAAAGGGATTCAAGCAGCTATGAATAGTCTCCTTAATAGGCCTTTTGATGAAGAAATAACGATATTTTCTACGCTTATCATTCCAGAAAACGATGTTACACTTAATTATGAGCGTCTATCTATTCATCCAGAATTGATTCAATATGAAAAAATCTATAACTCTGTTGAGCAGTTGGAGCTCCTTAATCAAAAGGAAAGAAAGCCCGTTATAGGAATTGGTTTAGAGTATATAAATATGAAAGACAGCCCCATGATCACCAGTTCTTACAAAGATATGTTGATGCCTATGTTTAGCTTATCTGTGCCCATTTTTAATAAAAAATTTTCATCCCAAACCAAACAAAATAAATTAAAATTGAAAGAGATTGAAGCGCAAAAAAAAGAACGTCTTAATTCTTTACAGGCAGATTTATCTAAAGCTATTGCGCTGCGTAATCAAGCAAAAATTAAGTTTGATACTCAAGCGAAAAATTTAAAACAAGCCAAAGATGCCGAAGAAATTCTTATTAAAAATTACGAGACCGGCAGCATCAATTTTAATGATGTACTAGATATTCAAGAGCTACAACTCAAGTTTCAAATGAATCAAATAGAATCGGTGCAAACCTATTATGTGCAACAATCTATTGTTAACTACTTCATACAATAATTATGATTAAGACTATCTACCTCAAAAATATGGTGTGCGAGCGTTGCATCAAAGTGCTTAAAAATGAAATTGAAGCACAGCAAATAGAATTGCAAGAAATTGAACTAGGCCGTTTACAGCTGAATTTTAAAAATGATAAAGAAATAGAACAGGTAGAAGCGATTATTAAAAATAACGGATTTGAACGTATTAATTCTACTGAAGAAAAAGTAACCGAGCAGGTTAAATTACAACTTATTCAAATGTTGCATAGACTTCCGCTTCAAATAGAAGAAAAATTATCAACGTATTTAGCAAAACACATCAATCAAGACTATTCAAAAATCAGTAAAATATTTTCCCATACAGAAGAAATTACGATAGAAAAGTACTTTATAAAACTAAAGATTGAAAAGGTGAAAGAACTCATTCAGGCCAATGAAAAAAATTTCACAGAAATAAGTCAGCTTTTAGATTACAGCCATATCAACCATTTAAGCCGACAGTTTAAAGCAGAAACTGGGTTGAGTTTGTCTCAGTATAAATCTCAACACCAAAATTTTAGGAATCCTCTAGACCAAATTGTATAGATATGAACCAATATTATGACACAAGTTACTGAATTTCAGCAGTAATTTTATAAATTATTAATTATTAAAATATATATCATGAAAAATCAAAAATTAATTGATGCCTTAAACAATTGTATTACACACTGTAATTACTGTGCAGACGCTTGTTTGGATACAGAGAATATTAAAATGATGGTAGATTGTATTCGTACAGATAGAGCTTGCGCTGAAATATGTGCTGCAACGGTAAAACTTTTAGCGATGAATTCTCCATTTGCCAAAGAAATGGTAGAGAAATGTCACAAAATTTGTACACAATGTGCAGATGAATGTGAAAAACATGACCACCAGCATTGTAAAAATTGTGCTGAAGCTTGCAGAACTTGCGCTGAAGCCTGTAAAGCTTATTTGGCTTAACAACTTTTGAGATTCTTGCTCCTTTGGAGCAAGAATCTTTTTATAAAAAAAAGTAGAAATGAAACTAATAAAAAGAAGTTTAGGAACAGTAGCTCTCGCTACAAGCCTCATATTAAGCGTATCTTGCAATGATGCCAACAATAAAGAGACAACAAGTACAACAGAAAGTGAAGTGCAACCAGAAGCTACCAAAAATTCTAGTGCCATTGCGATAAATGATAGTCAGGAGTCAAACTCCGAAATTATTTTAAAAGACTATTTTAATTTAAAAGATGCTTTGGTTAATGATGATTCTAGTAAAGCAAGTGAATTAGGAAAAAATTATCAAACTCTTTAAAGTCATTTAAAGCTTCGAGCTTTTCAGGTAATGAGCAAAAAGAATTAGAATCTATCGCAAGTAAAGCTCAAAAACATGCCGAAGAAATGAGTACAAGTGACATCGCAGCACAACGTGAACACTTTAAGCTTGTGAGTGAGCATATTACAAATATGGTTGCCATTACAGGAACAGAAGAAAAACTATATGAGCAATTTTGCCCTATGTATGACGGTGGTACGGCTTGGCTAAGCACTAAAGAGGAGATAAGAAACCCTTATTTTGGTAGTCAGATGCTAAAATGCGGGAAGGTACAGCGAGAAATTAACTAGTCTTGGGTTGTAGATCTTAGGTTGTAGGTTGTAGGTTGTAGGTTGTAGGAATTATAAATTTTGAATTATGAAATAGTTAAATTTCATATTTGAGATAAGAATTTTGTAGATTGAGAATAGCTGAGGAAGAATTATTGAAAGAAAATATAATGAAACATACGTATCACATATCAGGAATGACCTGCAAAGGCTGTCAAAACCATGTAGAAAAAATACTTTCTTCAATTGTTGGCGTGAGTAAAGCATCTGTAAATCTTGAAAAAGAACAGGCAGAGATAGAAATGGAGAAATATATCCCGCTAGAGAAATTTCAAGAAGCTTTGGAAAAATCTGAAGGAAATTATCAAATTCACTCTGCAAAGGACGACATTACCTCACAGTCCCGAAATTTCGGGATGGAAACCTGTGAGGTCTCCGACGATAAAAATCGTGGCGTCTCTACTGCTCATACTTCCGATAATAAAATAATGAAACACTCCTACTTTGTTAGCGGGATGACCTGTCAAGGTTGCCGAAAGCACGTAGAAGAAACTTTAAGTAACGTAGACGGCGTTTCTAAAGCCGTCGTAAATCTTGAAAACGAGCAGGCAGAAATTGAAATGGAATCGCATATTCCGTTAGAGAAATTTCAAGAAGCTTTGGAAAAATCTGAAGGAAATTATCAAATTCACTCTGCAAAGGACGACCAGACCTCAAAGTCCCGAAATTTCGGGATGGAAACCTGTAAGGTCTCCGACGATAAAAATCGTGACGTCTCTACTGCTCATACTTCCGATAAGAAAATAATGAAACACGCCTACTTTATTAGCGGGATGACATGCCAAGGTTGCCGCAAACACGTAGAAGAAACTTTAAGCAATGTAAACGGCGTTTCTAAGGCTACTGTAAATCTTGAAAAAGAACAGGCAGAGATAGAAATGGAGAAATATATCCCGATAGAGAAATTTCAAGAAGCTTTGGAAAGTGATGGCGGCGGTTACAGCATTTCTAAAAATTCTGAAGAACACGCTAAACGCAAAAAAGATTCAAAAAATAAGAAAAAAACAACTAGCAATGGCAACGGCACATTTTACTGCCCTATGCACTGCGAAGGAGACAAAACTTACGACAAGCCTGGCGATTGTCCCGTCTGCGGAATGGATCTCGTAGAAGAACAAAATTTATCTGCGCCCACAGGAGATCAATGGACGTGCCCCATGCATCCAGAAATTGTAGAAAACGAAGCTGGTTCTTGTCCCAAATGTGGGATGGATCTTGTCCCGAAACAACCCGACCTTTCTTCTGAAGAAAAAACTTATAAAAAATTACTGAAAAAATTTTGGATTGCTCTTGGTTTCACTTTACCCATTTTTCTGATTGCAATGAGTGAGATGATTCCCAATAATCCACTTTATGACGTAATGGAACAAAAATATTGGAACTGGATTCAGTTTGTACTTTCTATTCCCGTAGTTTTTTACGCCACTTGGATGTTTTTTGAGCGCGCTTACCGAAGTATAAAAACTTGGAACCTCAACATGTTTACCCTTATTGGGATTGGTGCTGGAGTAGCGTGGATTTTTAGTGTGTTCGGAATGTTATTTCCAGATTTCTTTCCCGAACAATTTAAAACCGAATCTGGCGCGGTACACGTATATTTTGAAGCTGCTGCCGTTATACTTACCTTAGTTTTAATGGGTCAGGTATTAGAAGCTCGCGCTCATAGCAAAACCAATTCTGCTGTAAAAGAGTTACTAAAATTAGCGCCCAACAAAGCGGTGCGCGTGGTAGATGGGAAAGAAGAAGAAGTTTCTATAGATCAAATTAACAAAGGAGATGTTTTAAGAGTAAAGCCTGGCGATAAGATTCCGGTAGATGGTATCATTACAGAAGGAAATACATCTGTAGATGAATCTATGATTTCTGGAGAACCTATTCCCGTAGAGAAAACCAAAAATGATAAAGTGAATAGCGGTACCATCAACGGAAATCAATCCTTCTTAATGAAAGCAGAAAAAGTAGGCAGCGATACCTTACTTTCTCAGATTATACAAATGGTAAATGATGCGAGCCGCAGTAGAGCGCCTATTCAAAAATTGGCCGATACGGTTTCGGGTTATTTTGTACCCGTGGTGGTAATTATTTCTATCATCACATTTGCAGTTTGGGCAATTTGGGGACCAGAACCGGCTTATGTTTATGCTTTGGTGAATGCTATTGCCGTATTAATTATCGCTTGCCCCTGTGCGTTAGGCTTGGCAACTCCTATGTCGATTATGGTAGGTGTTGGTAAAGGCGCACAAAACGGTGTTCTCATCAAAAATGCCGAAGCGCTAGAGAAAATGGACAAAGTTGACACGCTTATTGTCGATAAAACAGGAACCATTACAGAAGGAAAACCTACCGTAGAGAAAATGGGATCTTTTGATCAATCCCTTTCAGAAAAAGACATCACTCAACTTATCGCTTCGCTTAACAGTTCTAGTGAGCATCCACTAGCAGAAGCGACAGTTAATTATGGAAAAGAACAAAAAGTCGAAATCTCTAAAACCGAAAACTTTAGCGCCGTAACGGGGAAAGGTGTAGAAGGTAATGTGGAAGGTAAAAAACTTGCCTTAGGTAACGCTAAGATGATGGAATATGCCCAAGCAAACCTATCCTCAAAAATGGAAAGTGAAACACAATATTTTCAGAAACAAGGAAAAACTGTTTCTTATTTATCGGTTAACGCAAAAGTTTTGGGTTACGTTGTTATTGAAGATAAGATTAAAGAAACCAGCGCTAAGGCTATAAAAGAGTTACAAGATAAAGGTATTGCCGTCATTATGCTTACTGGCGACAATCATGATACTGCGCAAGCGGTAGCAAGCGAACTTAATTTGGCCGATTTTAAAGCTGGGATGTTACCAGAAGACAAGCTAGACGAAGTCAAAAAACTACAAGAAAAAGGTAAAGTAGTTGCTATGGCGGGAGATGGTATAAATGACGCGCCAGCAATTGCGAAGAGTGATGTAGGTATTGCTATGGGAACAGGAACCGATGTAGCCATAGAAAGCGCTATGATTACGCTTGTTAAAGGAGACTTGCACGGTATTGTAAAAGCCCGTAATTTAAGTGATGCCGTGATGAAAAATATCAAAGAGAACCTATTTTTCGCCCTCATTTATAATACCCTTGGCGTTCCCATCGCTGCAGGAGTTCTATTTCCGTTTTTCGGGATCTTATTATCGCCAATGATTGCGGCCTTAGCGATGAGTTTTAGTTCGGTTTCTGTGATTGCTAATGCATTGAGGTTGCGAACAAAATCAATTGATTAATAAGCCTTAAACTTTAAAAAAGATGGAACAAAATAGCAAAATGAAGAAAAACTCCTACACCAAATTTGTAGGAATGTTGGTAGCGTCTTTCGTGGCTATGTACATCACGATGTATTTAAATACCTATGCCATAGATCACTTTTATTTTAGCTTAACGCGTTTCTATATGACCTGTTTGGGCATCTCGGCAATGGCCATCATTATGTTTGTAGCGATGCGAACTATGTATCAGAATAAAAAGAAGAATATCGCTATAGTCATTGGCAGCATCGCTCTATTTGTTAGCGCTTTAGGATTGGTACGCGCCCAAGCCCCCATCGTTGGAGATATATTGTGGATGAGAGCGATGATCCCCCACCACTCTATCGCGATTTTAACGAGCGAGCGAGCGGATATCCAAGACCCCGAAGTTAAAAAATTAGCCAATGACATCATCAAAGCTCAAAAGAAAGAAATTGAAGAGATGAAGCAAATGATTAAACGATTGGAAGCGGAAAAGTAGATGTGATTTAATTTGAAAATGTGTTAATTTGAGAATGTGTTGATGTGACAATTTGAAAATAACTCTAGGTCGTTGAGTGATTTTCCAAAGAAAATTGTATCGAAGCGCCCGGGTTAATATGATGATGTAATAATTTGAAAATGTGGCAATGCGACAATTTGAAAATAACTCTAGGTCGCTGAGTGATTTTCCAAAGAAAATTGTATCGAAGCGTCCGGCTTAATATGATGATGTAGTAATTTGAAAATGTGACAATGTGATAATTTAAAATTTAAAATTGATTTTAGGTCGCTGAGTGATTTTCCAAAGAAAATTGTATCGAAGCGCCCAGGTTAATGTGCTGATTTAAGAATTCATGAATTAGACGAAAACTAGATTAAAAGTAACGCTACAAAAAAGATCTTTGTACGTGTAAAAAAAAGAATAAAATGAAAAAATTTATCATTTATAGTATCATTCTAATTGCAGGAATCCTTTTAGGCTACTTATTTTTTGGAACTTCGGAAGACAATACCACAATTTCTAAACATGACGAAACTGTTGAAACTGCCGAACAAATGTGGACCTGTTCCATGCATCCTCAAATTATGCAAGAAGAACCAGGCGACTGTCCTATTTGTGGTATGGATTTAATCAAAGCCGAATCTGGAGCAGATGGTCTTGCACTCAACGAAATTAAAATGACAGAGAACGCCATGGCCTTGGCAAATATTCAAACCACAATTGTAGGTTCTTCTTCAAGTTCTAATGAGGATGGCGTTGTCTCACTTTCGGGAAAAATTGCTACCAATGAAGAGAACGTTTCGGTGCAAGCAAGTTATTTTGACGGTCGTATAGAGCGTTTGAATGTAAATTATAAAGGTCAGCAAGTAAAGACGGGTCAATTATTAGCTACAATTTATGCACCAAATTTAGTGGCAGCGCAACAAGAATTGCTAACCGCAGTTTCTTTAAAAGAATCACAACCCGAATTATACAAAGCGGTAAGAAATAAACTAAAAAACTGGAAACTTTCTGAAAGTCAGATTAACGCTATTGAATCTTCTGGTAAAGCACGAGAAAATTTCCCTATTTATGCAACAGTTTCTGGAACGGTTTCAGAAGTAATGGCAAGAGAAGGCGATTACGTAAAACAAGGGCAGCCTATTTTAAAAGTGAGTAATCTCAATTCGGTTTGGGCACAATTTGATGCCTATGAAAATCAGATTTCAGGATTAAAAGAAGAGCAAAATATCAAAATAATAGCCAATGCATATCCCAATAAAGAATTTGATGCGGTGGTTTCCTTTATTGATCCTTTACTCAATAATGCGACCCGTACGGTAACGTTAAGAGCAACGCTTAAAAACACAGATAATTTATTTAAACCAGGAATGTTTGTGACTGGAAAACTGGAAGGTTCTACAGAAAATGCAAGCGAAAGAATTTCTGTTCCTTCAAGCGCGGTGATGTGGACGGGAGAGCGATCTTTAGTTTATATAAAAACCAATCCCAATTCTCCCGTTTTTGAAATGCGGGAAGTTTCAATTGGTGCTCGTACTGGAGAAAATTATGTAATTAAAGACGGCTTAACAAGCGGAGACGAAATCGTAACGAACGGAACTTTTACAGTTGATGCCGCAGCACAATTACGAGGCAAAAAATCTATGATGAATAAGGAGAAAGAAGATAAATCGGCAGAAAATATGCTTGATATGAAAATCAATCTATCAGTAAGCTTTCAGAAGAAATTCATAGAAGTTCTCCCTCCCTATCTTGAAATGAAAGATGCGTTTGTTGCCAGCGATGCCGCTCAAGTTTCTGTTTCCGCGAAAGCGACATTAAACGTATTAAAGTCTTTAAAATTAAGCCAATTAGGAAAGATGGAACAAGCACATATTCAGAAAAGTATAGAGATGCTTAGCGCCATCGCGCAAAGTGTAGCTTTAGAAAACCAACGCGAGCATTTTGTAATTCTAAACGAAAATATGATTCCAATCGCGATGAATATTGAAAAAGCTGACCCAGTTTTTTACGTTCAAAAATGTCCTATGGCAAATAATAATAATGGCGGCATGTGGTTGAGTACCGAGAAAGATATTCTGAATCCGTATTACGGGGAGGCGATGCTCACTTGTGGAAGTGTGATTGATTCGGCTTTGGGAAATGCGGTCAAAGCACCATAGTTTAGCATAAGTTTTTGAAAAATTATAAAACTAAAAAGACTAGATCATGTATATTATCGACCTCACAAAAGATTATAATTATGAAGGAAAATAAAATAGTAGCTTATCTCAATGATGTCCTAGAAAATATACCATCTGACTGGTTAAATTTAACTACACATCGCCTAGATATTTATAAGGAAGAATTGGCTAAAACCGATTTTTTAGAACAATTTGAAAATTTATATAAGGATTATAACTCCAAAACATCTGCTTTAAGTAAATTACCTACTGCCTACGACTATATACGATTAGGCCATCCCCTATCGTGTATTCTAGAATGGGCAATTGCTAACTTAAATCATTTAGATCCAGAACATGTGATTAGTTTTTCCTCTAAAACGATTCCAATTTTAGCGATTCTAAGAAAAAATTCATTAGAACATAAAAGCACACAAATTCTCTATAAAGATGAAATCCCTGAGGAATTTGATGCGGAGCTAGTACAGCGCGTTTATGGATATCAATTTGAGCTAAAAAAAGTGGAAAAACCAGAAGATATTTCCGCGTTTGACGGCAGCAGCATTTTTATCTCGCAAAATGATGAAATGGGTAGCATTGATCTTAATGCTGATATCGATTTTTTCATCAGCGTCCAAGACCAGCTCGGAAGTATTTTACTGATCAATGGAGCGCAGAATCAACATTACATTTCAGACATTCAACACGTGCGAAGAAGAGAAACCATTGCTATGACTCCTGCTGATTCTCTCACCGCTATTAAATTATTATTGAATAAGTCTTCTATTGAAATTGAAAAAAATAAAACCGATAAGCATAAAAGAGAGACAGACAAAGCACAAGTTTTAGCTTCTATCGCCGCCATTACGGGATCTAACACAAAAGGATTGGTTGCCTCAAGTGGACTATCTATGCAATATGCGATTATGATGGGGCTCGTTAATGATGCCATTGAGAATCATAATGGAAAAGCTATTAAATTTATTGTTCCGCCAAATTGTTACGGTGGTACAAACGATCAAGCGCGACGCGTTGCAGCTTCTTTAGATCATGTGGAAGTGGTGGATTTGCCAGTGGATGGAGATAATGATATGGTTAAAAGTATTGACTCTATTTTAGATCAAATAGCTAAGGAAGATGCTGTTCCTTATATTATTGCTGAAATCCCTACCAATCCTAGAGTGGAAGTTCCTAATCTTAAAAAGTTAAAAGAGGTTCTAAGTGCAGAACGTAAAACTGGAAATGACGAGATTGCAATACCTCCCGTTTTTATTTTAGATCAAACTTTTTGCCCAAATTATCACTTTCTAGGAGAAGGGGAAATACTTTCCGCAGTGAGAACCATTTCTTATGTTAGTGGATCCAAATTTCCTAGTGGCGGAAAATGTACTGCCGGCTATTGCGTAGGAAATACACATACGGAAGGGCTCATGAACCATATAGAAAAGCATCTAGAACTTTGCGATAATGAAGCCACCTCGCTTCAATATGAAATATTGGCTAAGCAAATGCCTTCTATGAATCAGAGAATTGCTGATGCGTATACTAACACGCGTGAATTTGTAGACTTTATCCACGATGCTTTACCAACAGCAAAAATTAACTTTGTATCAGAAGAATTAGCAAAACACGGCTTTACTCCGTCTGTATTTTCATTAGACCTTCCCACCAAGGGCGATACAGAAGCCGAAAAGGAAGCGTATAAAAGAAACTTAAATCTCAAATTAATCAATTTAATGATTTCTGAAATTCCAAAGGAAAGCAAGTTTTGCGTGAGCTACGGGCAATTAAAAGGATGCTATTGGACTATTCCCGCAACCTCTACTCAGGGAACTACGAAAGAAGGCGATAAAGATTATATAGTTCGGGTTTCAGTTTCTCCTAATTTAGATCTTGAACTTCATAAAAAAGTTTTTTTGAAATTTGTTGAGAGCATCTAAGTTTTGGATGAAGTCAAAAATAAATTACTGCCAATTCCTTATACAGAATTGATAAAAGTATAAGGCAATAAAAAGGCCTGAAGTATGACAATTGTTAGCTTTAAAATTAAAGTATCTTATTACTATTGTGTTCCTATAATTTATAATAATTATGATCAACAAACAACTTCTACAACCTGAAAGTATAGTAGTCATAGGCGCTTCCAACGACATTAAGAAACCTGGAGGCAATATGCTAAAAAATATAATTTCAGGTGGTTTTAAGGGAGAATTAAACGTCATAAATCCGAAAGAGGAAAAGGTTCAACATATTAAAAGCTATACCTCTGTTCATGAAATCCCTAAAACGGATTTAGCAATTCTGGCGATTCCAGCGAAATATTGTATAGAAACTATCAAAATTTTAGCAGAAGAAAAGAACACGAAAGCTTTTATTATTATTTCCGCAGGTTTTGCAGAGGCAGGAGAAGAAGGTAAAAGGTGGGAACAAGAAATAGAAAAAACCGTGAACAGCGTAGACGGCTGTTTAATTGGTCCCAATTGTATTGGTGTTATTACCAAAAATTATAAGGGGGTTTTTACAGCTCCCGTTCCTCCTTTTCAACCCAAAGGCTGCGATCTTATTTCGGGTTCTGGTGCTACGGCGGTCTTTATTATGGAAGCCGGAATGGCATTGGGTGTTTCTTTTGCGAATGTTTTTTCCACGGGTAATGCCGCACAAACTAGTGCAGAAGACATCTTAGAATATATGGATCTTCATTTTGATCCAGAAGTAGATCCTTTAGTGAAACTGCTCTATTTGGAAACTATATCCGATCCAAAGAAGCTTTTGAAACACGCTTCTTCTATTATTAAAAAAGGTGCTAAGATTGCTGCGATTAAAGCTGGAAGTACTGCGGAAGGAAGTCGCGCGGCCACTTCACATACGGGAGCAATTGCAAGCAGCGACATGACGGTGCGTGCATTGTTTAACAAAGCAGGAATCGTATACTGTAGTAGTAGAGAGCAACTTTTGAGTGTTGCAGCGATTTTCAATTATAAAAAATTACAAGGAAAGAATATTGCTATCATTACCCACGCTGGAGGCTCTGCCGTGATGTTGGCCGATCAACTTTCTAAAGGCGGACTTAAAGTTCCCGAAATAGCTGGTCCAGATGCAGAAAAGCTAAAATCTTTTTTATATCCTGGCTCTTCCATTGCCAATCCTATAGATTTTTTAGCGACAGGAACAGCCGAACAGCTGGGAATTATTATTGATTATTGCGAACATAAATTTGATCAAATAGATGCGATGATCGTAGTATTTGGAAGCGCTGGCCTGTTTGATGTAGAAAATGTGTACAATGTGCTAAGTGTAAAACTTGAAATATGCAACAAACCCATTTTTCCAGTCTTACCATCGGTTGTAAATGCACAACGAGAAATTCAATCTTTTTTGAAGAAAGGCCATATTCATTTTCCCGATGAAGTTGTTTTAAGCAAAGCTCTTGCTCAAGTTTTCAATACGCCTGAACCTATGCCTGAGGAAATTTCAGGATTTGAAATAGACACTAAAAAAATTAGAAAAGTAATTGATTCCGCTTCCGAAGGATATCTTTCCACTTCTCAAACTGTCGATTTGTTGGATGCGGCGAGCATTCCACGTGTGCAGGAAATCGTGGAAAATTTAAAAGAAAAATTGCTTGCTGCGATACAAACCACAGACTTTCCCATCGTAATGAAAGTGGTTGGGCCAATTCATAAATCGGATGCGATGGGCGTGGTGATGAATATTGCCAATAAAGATGAAGCTAGCGAAACCTTTGATGTCCTCATGAAAATTGAAGCTGCAACCGCTGTGATGGTGCAGCCACAATTGGTAGGATTAGAATTATTTGTTGGTGTGATGAAAGAACCCGGGTTTAACCATACTATTTTATGTGGTCTAGGCGGAATTTTTATTGAAGTTTTAAATGATGTTTCCGCAGGATTGAGTCCGATTTCTAGAAATGAAGCTGAAAAAATGGTACAATCTCTCCGTGGTTATAAGCTTATTCAAGGTGCCAGAGGAAAAAAAGGTGCCAATGAAGGCATATTTATAGAAATCATTCAACGGCTTTCTGCTTTAGTAGAAGCGGCACCAGAAATTTTGGAAATGGATATTAATCCATTAATTGGTACGCAACGCGCCATTACTGCGGTGGATGCGAGAATACGAATTGGAAAATAAAAAAATCCACTTTCATAAAAATAAAACTTTATGAAAATGGATTTCTAACTCGTTTATAGGATTGTAGTATTTTATTTAGCGGTCTCTAAGAGATTTTCCCGTACAAGAAGAATTTCATGTTGAGCTTCTTTTAAATCTTCTTCCAGTTGAATTCTATTTTTTATCACATAATTTGTCGCCATTTCACGATAGTGTTCTATCCCGTCTAAAAGATTCTCACTAAACTTTTTCCAGTTTTTAAAATCGCGGGGAGATGCGTTGTAAGACCTCTGGATTTCCTTTTTTAGAAAATCAATATAAAGTTTCAATTCTGTGACAAACATAGAAGTTCTATTGAGATTTTGCATAGCATCACTTCTCCCGTAAATATGATTGGTCATTTCTTGAAGACTGCTAATTTTAGAGAAATTAACAATATTTGGACCAGGACATATGGTAACCGCAGTTAATTTTTTTAGAAAAGGAGCTTCATAACTTATAGGCGCCGCATTACTCAAACCAACACAAAGACATTCTTTGCTTAAAACATCTTCCACTTGTTGCGTATATTCTACTTCAGGTAGATCTAGGGTTTTCAATTGTTCTAATTTCAATTTTTGGTATTTTCTAGAAGCCGTACATATAGGGGTTTTGGTAAATTCCGTATTAGATTCTAAAAGCTTTTCGGTACAAGGACTGCCAGGTTTTTCGTTTTCAATTCTACCCAAACGCTCTTTTTCGGCAGTAGTTCCTTTTAGATAATTAAACTCCACACCTAAGGGAGAAGCTTTGCTTCGTACCACATCATTCTCTTTCGATTTTGCTAATAAATCTAAGGTATTTTCATCTACAGTAGTAGCTTCAGGACATAATAAAAATGGCGTTCCCCATCCGGTACCGTCCACTCCATAATAATTTTGCAGCAAAAGATCTTCTTCACTAGTTCCAATTCCGCCTTGAACCGTAATTTTAATAGGATGTGGATGAGAGAAACCTGTTTGTCCTTTTGCGATAATTGCAGGGTTATAGAGTTCAAAAATGCTATTCTGTAATTCTTGTTTTTTCTCTTTAAATTCCTGAAGAATGGGTCCCATAAGCAAACCTTGCGTAGCAAAAACATGACCGCCGCAATTGAGTCCAGATTCAATTCGGAATTCACTCACCCAAATTCCTTTTTTTGCCAGGTATTTTCCTTGAATCAATGCTGAACGATAATCGCTTACTTTAATAATTACTTTCTTATGAAAACCACCCCACTCGTAGGCATCAAAAGCCGTGAATTCTTCCATATAATTATACAAACGCGGATTCATTCCTGCGGAAAGAACTACAGCAGAGTTGCTTAACTCACAGTCGGCATATCCCTTTAGAGCCGTAACGGCATCGGATCCATTTTCTATAGGTTGCTTATTTTCATCTAATTGTTCTTTGTCTACTTTGGTCATAATATTAACCTCGATAGCGCCAGGCAGCATACTTTCTCGTAAGAATTTTTCAGCTTTTTGTTTTTCTTCAGAATCAAATAAAGAAATCCATTCGTGGTATTTCTCCTTTAGAGAGCTAGTCTCTGGAAGCATTTCAAAATATTTCACAATATCTGAACCCGTTTCAAAAGCAGAAGATTTTAAATTTTCAATTTTTGAATTTACAATGCGTTGCATCAAATTGAGATAATCTGTGATGCGGCGCGATCTAGAATGCTCTTCTTTTATGTCAATTGGAGTATATGTATCTTCGGTTTGTTGGTAATAATGTTTTCGCATTACTTCAATCAAATTATCTTCAATGATAGAAATTACTGAGTTTATTCCGAAGTGAGCAACTTTTATGGGAGAATCAATGGTATAAGCAATTCCCATTACAGGAATGTGAAAGCTATGTATGCTAGGCGTTTGAGTTTGCATTTAAATAAAATTTTAGTTCAATTATGTAAAGGTTGAAAATATCATTCCGTAGAAATATGATTTAAATCACCATTAGTTAATAAAATTTTAAGATGAAAATGAAGGTATCGTTAATGTTTCTCAAGAATAAAACTAGCATCAAGTCTTCAGAAATAATTCAGAAAAAAAATCAGAAAAAATCATCTCATCTATTGAGAATAGTGGCTGCTTAAACCCATGAGTTTCATCTCCAAGTGTAGAAGAATATGTATCTTTAAGCTTTCAAACAGATACTAAAAAAGTAGCTTTTAAACGAGAGTGGATAGAGTGAAAATAACAAGATCATCGCATATTTCTTCGGAATTAATTTACAGTAAACTATTTAAAATCAATTTAATATATTAAAAATAAAAGATTATGAAAAAAACAATTCTAACTACTGCCATCATTTCAGCGCTTTTAATAAGTTGTAATGAAACTAAAAATGAAAGCAAAAATACAGAGGAAGCAACTGAAGTTATCGAAAAAGACCATACCAAAGAAATGGCCGCAGAATCCCATGATGCTATGAGCAATGCTTGGGTAGAGGAGATAAAATTAGACGATGGTAACAAGTGGGAGGCCAATACGGAAACAACAGATGGTGTTGATAAAATGCTAAACCTTGTAAAATCTAGCAAAACAGAATCAGTAGAAGAGTATCACAGCCTAGCATCAGATTTAAATGAAACAAAAAACTTTGTAGTAAAAAAATGTACAATGGAAGGTGCTTCCCACGACAATCTACATGTATTCCTTCACCCACTTATTGAGAAAATTAATGCTTTGGGAAAGGTTTCAACTACAGAAGAAGGAGTAAAAATTAAAGAGAGCATTCGAGAAAACTTAAAGAATTACTATACTTATTTTCAATAAATTAAAGTTGCCTACATAGAGTCGCAAAGCACTTATGTAGGCAGTTTTTATGAAATGTATTCTATTCTTAATTTACACCTCAGGATATTATTCCTAAATATTGATGTAGTATTTCATATGTATTCTCTTTTCCTATTTTAAAGAATAGAGTCTTGCTTCCTTTGCTAAGTTAAAAACCTATTTACTAACTGGCGTAATCATGATATGCGAACGGTGCGTATCTGCATCCATTAACCAAGGCATTCCTGGAGCTTCAGGTTTTGTAGGGAGACCAGTACTTTCGCCCGTCATATAAGGCTTATAAAGTACGTATCTAATTTTGCTATCTTCAAGTTCTCCTGTTTGATCATTGTAGCCATTTTCTTTTCCTGTTAAAACGTAAACCATAGAAGGTTCAGCAGGCATTCTCAAAGTTTTAGCATCTATTTCTTTCTTACGGATTTCACGTTTTTCTAGATTTGATTTACCTTCAGTAGCCAATTCTCGACCACGAGCCATAAAGGGCTCCAATTCTTTAGCATAACATGCCACATGTATACCTTCTTTTTTAGGATCGTCTGCTAAACATACCATCCCATTGCTCCCTGATCGTAGGGTTATAAGTTTTCCTTCTTTATTGTATCCAAGCACAGTCGCCTCTTCTTGATACATTTTAGGTGCAGCTAGAATTGCTATTTCTATCTGAATCTTTTTTGATGAAATATCTCCTTGTGAAAATGCGGAAAATGCAAAGGCAAAAGCAAACAGAGTGAGTAGTTTTTTCATAATTAGAATTTTTTAAATAAACCTATAAGATACGAAAATTTGAAAGATAATAAAACTTCCTTAAGACAGAATTCAATTCCGTAGAAATAGAATACGCTAGCAAATTTAATAATATTATATAGGTTAAAAAGTACTCCATAAAAAATCAAATTCATCAAAGTTGAAAATTCACCTCAAATGTTATTCTTTATTTCAAGTGACTATTCATGGTTCTCAAGGAATCAATCGGGTAAATTCTACCCAGTTTTAAATAAATGTCGATATTTGACAAAATTCTTACACTCAACTTCTTAAGCTTTAAATAAACGATAAAATAAGTTTATGGTATAAAAATTGGCAAGAAGCTGTTCAGAAATAAGCTAACAACCTATTGAAAAACATCTATGAAACACCATTTAGGTCTAATTAAAGAGCCTTCTTACGAAACAAGAGTTGCTTTCTTACCTGAAGAGGTAAAAAAACTAATCGACAAATACGAAGTCAAAATTAGTATAGAAAAAGAGTACGGATCTCCATTAGGCATACCCGATGCGGAGTACACTACCGCTGGTGCTACTATTAGTTCTAAATCTGAAATTCTGCAAAACTCAAACCTCATTCTCTCTATAAATGATGCGATGGGAGAACAAGAAAGTATTCCTGCGGAAACTTCTTTTATTGGTATTTACAATCCGTTATTTTTTCCTGAACGCCTTCAGAAGTACAAAAACCAGCAAGCTTTGGTTTACAGTTTAGACCGACTCCCACGCACCACTTTAGCGCAAGCGATGGATGTACGTTCTTCTTTAGATGCGCTTTCTGGTTATAAGGCGGTTTTAAAAGCCACAGATTATTACACCAAAGTTTTTCCTATGATTACCACCGCAACAAAAACGCTGAAGCCTGCTCGGGTTTTGGTGCTTGGCGCTGGAGTAGCGGGATTACAAGCCATTGCTACCGCAAAACGTTTGGGTGCTATCGTACACGCTTTTGATGTAAGAAAAGCTGCAGGAGAAGAAGTGAGAAGCTTAGGTGCTCAATTCATCGAAATTGAAGGAAATAAAGAAGAAACCAACGCTGGAGGTTATGCTGTAGAACAAGCAGATGATTATAAAAAGCGTCAGCAGGATCGTATCAACGAACAACTTCTCGCTACAGATTTGGTGATTTGCACAGCCAATATTCCAGGAAAAAAAGCGCCTATTCTTGTAGATGAAGACGGAGTTAAAAATATGCCTTCGGGCGCTGTAATTATAGATTTGGCAGCAGAGCAAGGTGGTAATTGCAGTCTCACCAAAAATAATGAAATAGTGAATTACAATTCGGTTAAAATTTTGGGCGATTCTCACTTATCTAGAGAACTTCCAGATGCCGCGTCTCAATTGTTATCGGGTAACTTTTTCAACTTTATCAAACACATGATAGAAAAAGGAGCAGACAACGATCTTATCACTGCCACTCAAGTCATTCAAACAGAAAATACTTAAACCAACTATGGAATTTTTAGAAAATAATTTAGAAGCCATTTACATTGTATTGCTTTGTGTTTTTATAGGCATAGAGGTACTCTCTAACGTTCCCGCTGTTTTGCACACGCCACTTATGTCTGGTGCCAATGCCATTAGCGGCGTAATTACCGTAGGTGCCATTGCTTTGGTGCTTAGTTTGCCAGAAGATGCTCATTGGGGCGCTCAAGTTTTGGGAGGAATCGCAGTGTTTTTAGGAACCCTCAATATTGCCGGAGGTTTTTTAGTCACCCGCAGAATGTTAAAAATGTTTACCACTAAAAAGTCTTAAGCCTTATGAGTATTTTAATGAATATTGGCTATTTAATAGCCTCGTTTTCTTTTATCATCGGTTTAAAATTAATGAGCTCTCCAAAGCACGCCAATAAGGGTAATACCATTGCTGCTGCGGGAATGTTGATTGCCTTACTTAGTGTTTTCACCGGAGTTGTTACAGATAATATCAACTACACCAACCTTACGATTATCCTCGTCGCTATTTTACTCGGAGTCGTGGTAGGAAGACAAATGGCCGTGAAAGTAAAAATGACAGAAATGCCTCAAATGGTATCGCTGCTCAATGCCACAGGTGGTGGTTGTGCGATGCTTTTAGGTTGGATTGAAGCCATACAAATAACTTCGTTTATTGGAGTTGGATCTCAGGTGCTTCTCAATTTAGGAACCCTTACAGGAGCTATCGCTTTTTCTGGAAGTGTTGTCGCTTATTTAAAACTCGCAGGAAAACTAAAGGATTACAACTCGGTGGTAGTTAATGTAACTTCCAAGCTTTTAATTTTTATGTGTATCGCACTTCCTGTAGCCTATGCAACCCAAGTTTTATCTATCTCTTTTTATGAATTGACGATGGTTTTATTAGCATTAGGTTTAATTTATGGAATTTTATTTGTGGTGCCTATTGGCGGAGCAGATATGCCTGTGGTGATTTCTTTACTGAATTCTATTACAGGAATTGCTACGGCTCTCGCCGGACTTTTACACGATAACAAAACCATGATTGCAGGTGGTATTTTTGTGGGAGCCGCAGGAATTTTTCTAACTATTTTGATGTGTAAAGCGATGAATCGTTCTCTATGGAAAGTCATTGCAGGTACTAGTAAAAGTAAAAAAGCGGGAACTGCATCTGCACAGGAGCAAGAAATTCAAGAAACCAATGTAGCCGAAACGGTTACCAAACTGCTTCTTGCCAATAAAATCGGAATTATTCCAGGTTACGGAATGGCTGTTGCCCAAGCTCAACATACGTGTTTTCAGCTTCAGAAATTATTGATGCAACAAGAAAAATCCTTAGATTACATTATTCATCCCGTGGCCGGAAGAATGCCAGGACATATGAATGTGCTGTTGGCCGAAGCAAAAATTGAGTATGAATACCTCAAAGAAATGCACGAAACCAATGACCATATGGAAGAGTATGATTTATTATTGGTGATTGGAGCCAACGATGTGGTGAACCCAGTTGCAGAAACCAATCCTGAAAGCCCTATTTATGGGATGCCTATTATTAAAGCACATTTAAGTAAGAATGTAATTGTCTTTAAACGTAGTATGAATCCAGGATATGCAGGTATTCCTAACGAATTGTTTGAGAAAGAAAACTGCCAAATGCTGTTTGGAGATGCACAAACTAACTTGCAAGAAATCGTTCAGCAATTGAAAGTTTTAAGCTAAGATTTTATAAAATCAGTAGAACATAAAAATGCCTCCTAAAGACAAAAAGAAACCTATGGATACCAATCAAAATTTAGCAGAGCGGGTGAAGGAACTAAGTTGTCTTTATGAGGTTTCTTCTATTTTTCAGGAACACGATCAACAAGACACCAAAAGCATTTTATATAAGGTTGCGCAAGTACTTAAAAAAGCTTTGCGTAATTCGGTTGAAGCTTGTGTTGAAATTGAAACTCCTAAACACCATATAAAAACCGAAGAAATTCTTTCAGATAAAGTAAGCCAATCCAGTGCTATTTTTCTGTTTAAAAAGCCTTCAGGAACTATTTATATTCATTACCCTACTTCTCAGTTTCAAGAAGTGGATTTTTTGGAAGAAGAACAAAAGTTACTGAATAAGGTAGCTTATGAAATTAGTATTTTTATTGAAAAAAGAGAACTTCAGGAAAAAGAAGAATGGTTGCAGCGCAGTGCTCAACGCAACGATCGCTTGGCCATATTAGGAGAAATTACTGCGGGCATCGCGCATGAGCTCAATACCCCCTTAGGAAATATGCTAGGCTTTGCCGAGTTTATTGAAGAGCAAACTACAGATGCTTCGATTAGGCGCGACAGCAAGAAAATTATAGAAGCTGCTATTTTCTCTAGAGAAGTGGTGAAAAAATTGATGTTTTTCGCTTGTGAAATGCCGCAAAACCGAGAACACATCAATATAAAACCTGTGGTAGAACAAGCGCTGAGTTTATTAAGTCAGAGTTTTAAAAAAGGAGAAGTACATGTAAAGTTGGTAGCAAAAGAAGATGTAGAATCTCAAATTGACAGTATTCAACTTACGCAAGTTTTATTTAACTTGTTGATCAATGCTATTTATGCTTCACCGCCAAACAGTACGATTACTTGCAGTTTAACGCAGGATGATGATCGTATTTATATCGATATCGCCGATCAAGGAAAAGGAATTCCAGATAAGTTTGCTAAAAAGATATTTGATCCTTTTTTTACGACCAAACCCGTAGGTGAAGGTTCTGGCTTAGGATTAAGTGTGGTGCACGGAATCATAAAAAGCCACAAAGGAACGATTAGCCACAGCCACAATACACCCAAAGGAACCATTTTTGAAATAAGCATTCCAAAACAATATAATTAATGACTTTAAAGCGTGAAAATATTTTAATTGTAGATGATAACTATGATATGCTAGAGGTGTTGCAACGCAACCTAAAGGCATTGAATTACCATATTTATAAAGCTTCTTCTGTAGGAGAAGCGCTAGATATTCTCAAGCTTTCTGCCATCGACTTATTAATTACCGATATTCAGATGCCTGAAGTGAATGGTCTCGAATTATTAAAATTTGCGAATGAGCACTACCCTTTTCTTCCCAAATTGGTGATTACAGGATTTCCATCGGTTAATTCTGCCGTGGATGCTATTCAATCTGGCGCAACAGATTATTTGGTAAAACCTTTTACCAGTAAAGAGTTAAAAAGCTTGGTGCAAAAGTCGTTAAAAAACAAGAAAGCGAGTCCGATTCAATTCAGTAAAAAAAACAAAGAAAACAGCGAAAGTTCTTTCGTCTATGCTGGAATTATTGGTAAATCTACTCCCATTCAAAAAGTAATTGAAAGCATTGAACGGGTAAAAAATAACCGTGCTACAATTTTAATTCAAGGAGAAAGCGGTACAGGGAAAGAACTTATTGCACGTGCCATTCACTACAAAGGATCTTTTGCTGGCAATCCTTTTATTGCGGTGAATTGTGGTGCTATTCCTGAAAATTTGTTAGAATCTGAATTATTTGGATACGAAAAAGGATCTTTTACGGGAGCCAATCAAACCAAAGAAGGCTTTTTTCAAGCAGCCAATTCAGGAACCATATTTTTAGATGAAATTGGAGCAGCTTCCGCCAGTGTACAAGTACGTTTATTACGGGTTCTACAAGAAAAAGAAGTGACTAAAGTGGGCAGTACAAAACCTCAAAAAATTCAAATTAGAGTTATAGCCGCCACCAATGAAGATGTATATCAGCAGGTAAAACAAGGGATGTTTAGAGAAGATCTATATTATCGATTAAATGTGGTAGACATACATGTTCCCACTCTTCAGCAGCGAAAAGAAGATATCCCTTTATTGGCGCAACATTTTTTAACCAAATACGCTAAAGAATATGCTAAGGATAAGCTAAAACTAAGCGATGGCATATATAAAGTATTTCAGCGATATGCTTGGCCAGGCAATATTCGAGAACTGGAAAATTGCATTCAGAAATTGATTATTATGAATGACAATCAAGCCGACTTACCCCAACTTCCTGCGCACTTTAAATATAAAATAGAAGCTTCTGGAGAGGAAAAATTTGTAGCTTTAGAAGAAATGGAAAAACAATATATTCAAAAAGTATTATCTTCGGTAAATAACAATAAAACCAAAGCTGCGGAAATCTTAAAAATTAACCGAAAAACATTGCGGAACAAACTGGAAACTTAGAAGCTTATTCTATGTTTATTTTTAGGAAACTTAATGAACTTAATTCCTTGAAATTATACTACATTTATAATTGCTAAGAAAATAGGAAAGCTTCCCTAAAGAAAATCGGTACATAATTCTTCTTCTGGGTAAATATAACTCGGTTGTTCTAAAATTTTAATTTACAAAAACCCACCTAAATCATTGATATTCAGTTTTTTGTATAAATTAAAAATGAATTTAGAAATAATGGTACACCTATTGAGCAAAACTTAATTATAATATGAAAAGTTAACGCATAGATTAGTTGATTAAATATCAAGCTTACGTTTAAAATTAATTCGGAATTGTGATGTACGGCACTACATTAACGGATAAGAAAATAATATAACTCAAACTTTTACTGCTAAAATTATAAATAATTATGAGCGAAATCAAAGAGAAGAAGCCAGCCACTATGTATGAAAATGTGATGCAACAATACAATCAAGTTGCAGACTCCATGGGGCTAAATAAGAATATAAAAAAAATATTAGGGATTACCAATAACGAGATTATCGTCAACTTCCCTGTGAGAATGGATAATGACGAGGTCAAAATTTTTACAGGGTATCGCGTTCAGCATAATAATGCTTTAGGACCTTATAAAGGAGGTTTGCGTTACCACCCAACCATTGATGTGGATGATGCTAGAGCTTTAGCGATGTGGATGACTTGGAAAACTTCTCTAGCGGGTCTACCATTTGGTGGCGCCAAAGGAGGAATTAAATTAGATCCTAGAGACTATTCTATAAGAGAATTAGAAAGAATTACAAGAAGATTTACATATGCCTTAGGAGATAATATTGGACCAGATCAAGATATTCCTGCTCCAGATGTTAATACCAATGCACAAACGATGGCTTGGATATTAGACACTTATATGTCTACCAAAGCACCATCTGCTCGTTCTCAAAATAGTCATATTGTTACTGGGAAACCCGTAGGATCTGGCGGATTAGAAGGTAGAGATCGTGCCACTGGATTTGGAGTTTTTCTTACCATTAAATTATATTTAGCTTCTCAAGGAAAAGACTTAAAAGATAAAACGTTTATTGTACAAGGTTTTGGGAATGTAGGACAATGGGCTTCTCGCTTTATGGTAGAAGAAGGTGCCAAATTAATTGCAGTGCAAGATGCGCATGCTACGCTGTACCATAAAGAAGGAATTGATCCTATAGCGCTGGCAGAACATACCAAGCCAAGAAAGGGATCTATTGAAGGTTTTGAAGGGACAGAAGAAATTAAACCAGAAGATTTCTTTGGTTTAGAATGTGACGTTCTTATTCCTGCAGCTTTAGGAAATCAAATCAATAGAGACAATGCACCTCTTATTCAAGCCAAAGTAGTTGCTGAAGGTGCCAACGGACCAGTTACTGGAGAAGGTGAGAAAATATTATTAGAACGTAACATCATCATTATTCCAGATATTCTATGTAACTCTGGCGGGGTGATTGGTAGTTATTTTGAATGGCTTCAAAATAGACACGGTGAGATTTGGCAGCTAGATGAAGTGATGCAAAAAATAGAAAAGAAACTTACAGAAAACTTTAAAAAAGTAGAGAAAGCTGTAAAAGAAAATAAAGTAGACTGGAGAACTGCAGCGTACATTATTGCTATTTCTCGTATTGAGCTGGCTTATACGCAAAGAGGAATCTTCCCATAAAAGTAATTTTAGTTAAAAATACTTGTGATGCGTAACTTTAGAGGTTTATAGTACATTCATAAACTTTATTGAGCTAAAATTATAGCGCAGCACAAGTACTTTTTTAATGCAATTTTGAATATGAAATATGAAAATTTAATGATAGAAAAAAAGGAATTTGGTTTGATTAAAAGAATCATTTCCTTAGGTCGTTATCAACAAGATGATACGTATAGAACTTCTATATCTAAGTTGAAAGAAGAATTAACCAAAGCAAAAGTGGTTAAAGAAAAAGACATGCCAGAAGATGTGATTCGCTTTAACTCTTTAGTAACGATCAAGACTCCGTCTTTAGAAAAAACATACCAATTGGTAACCCCAGAACATGGCGATTTAAAAAATAATAAAATTTCTTTTTTAGCTCCCATGGGTCTCGCCTTATTTGGTTATGCTAAAGATGATGAGATTACTTGGCATTTTCCCTCTGGAGAAAGTGTAATTAAAATTATTGATGTAAAACAGACCACATAAATACCATGGAAAATCCTATACAAGAACACCACGACGACGATGATATTCAAAGAATCAATCTTGAAAAAGATGTGAATGAATGGAATAAAGAAATTGAGTTTATACAACAAGAACTTATTTTTTACTCTAAATTATTAGACTCTGAGCTTGTTAGAAAAGCAAATGCAAATGCAGAAGAAGAATCTTATATTTTAAAATCAGTTAAGCAACTTACAGAGAAAAACAGTCAGTTTCAATTGCAATTGCTAGATTTCGAAAACAAATCAGAAGATATTGTAGAGTGCGAAGACGTACAATGCGAAACTTTCTTTCTTAACGAACACTTTACCTTTAAGCAAAAACTTATTGATCATGTGGCAAAAGTAAGAACGGTTAAAAAGAAGATTTTTGATTTTTTTGAGTCCAATTTGTAATAAAGTATAATTTACAAAACACCAAACCCATAGAGCAATTGTTGTATGGGTTTTTTGCTTTTAAGTTGAATTATTTTCTCGCTTTCGCGGAATTTGTTCCGTAAAGAAAAGAGACATTCTTGTACTATTTATGAACCTAACTAAATTTTAATCCTTTCTATAAAACGTATTACCACGGAATAATTTATTTAAAATGAGCTTAACAACAATTCAGATGTGACCTAAATTTATTCATATATGAGGTGCGAAAACGGATGATAGTTTTCTATTCTAAGATTCACACAGTTCTTTTGTTATGAACTAAATTTCATGTTTTATATATTCATTATAGCAATCCAAGATACAAGTTGTATTTTAGCTGATATTAATGCCCTCTCTCTAACAAAACACATGAAAGTAGCCCATTTACCCACATCAGATTTTGAACATTATCTAAAAAATTACCTGCAAAAAGTTCCAGATCTTTCCGTATTGGAGAGTTTGGAATAAAGTAGGAAGTTAGTGACAAACCTATACAAGGAGATGTCTTTTGAAACATTAATATATAGGTATGCAGAAGATAAATGGACTCCAAAAGAAATGCTGCTGCACCTTATCGATAGCGAAAGAATATTTTGCACGAGAGCTTTAAGGTTTGCAAGAAAGGACAAAACTCTATTATCTGGCTATGATCACGAAGATTTTGTAAAAGAATCTGGAGCCAACACGCGTAGCCTAGAAAGTTTATTAGAAGAGTATAATATGCAAAGACAGAGCTCTATACTTCTATTTAAATCCTTTACTAAAGATATGCTGCAACGTAAAGGAAACGCCAACGGTCTCGAAGTATCTGTAGCGGCATTGGGATTGATTATTTCTGGTCACGAATTGCATCACGTACAAATTTTAAAAGAACGATATCTATAAAACTAAGAAGCGGAACTGAGTAAAAATCAATTCCGCTTTTCTTTTTTAATGTAATTCTGTTTACTCCAAATTATCTTTATAGGTCCAGGCTTCATACCCACCTTCCAATTCATATATTTTCTCGAAACCAGCTTTCTTAAGAATGCTCGCACATTTTTCGCTTCTTCCACCTGTTCTACAGTACACCGCAACAGGTTTGGTTTTATCTAAACCAGAAATATTAGCCTCAAAATCTTCATCATATATAATGTTTTGAGCATCGGTAATGTGTCCAGATTCGTATTCGTTAAAGTCTCTTACATCAATCAACTGCGTTTCATCTAAGCTTATAATTTTTTTCATTTCTTCCGAAGAAACCATATTCACTTGGTTACCTTTCGACTCTGTACAAGAATTAAAAGTTAGAAAAGTGCTGAGTATAAAAAGAAACATCCAATTGTTATTTTTCATAGGTATTCGTACTATTCAGATTACTTTCCCAGCTTGAATAGCTGTCCATTACAAAGTAAACCAGTTTAAAATCCGCTTTAAACAAAACGGAAGCCGCTTTCATCGCCTCATCTTCCTTTTCGGCATATACTACTATAGTTTTGTCTTTATCAAAATCTTTCATAGTATCTTGAAAAGCATCCGTAAATTCTACATTTTGCGCACCAATTATATGGTCTTTTTCATAGCTTTGTCTATCCCGAAGATCTATCACAAGAAGGCTTTCTTCTTTCATGGTCTCCTGCAATTCTATAGGAGTGATAGATTTCATCTTCTTGGGCTCACAGCTTATAAATATGACTGCGATAAATCCTAATAAAAGAAGCTTTCTAAACATCTGTCTCAATCTTGTTCTGTTTTTCCCTTCCAATCAGAAAAACCACCTTGTAAATTATGCGTTTTCTCAAAGCCCATTTGATCTAGTATTTGACAAGCCTGCGTACTTCTTCCGCCAGCGCGACAATATACATAATACTCTTTAGATTTATCGAGCTTATGAATTGCGTCCATAAATTCTTGAGGTTGCTGAATATCAATTAAAGTTGCACCAGGAATATAGCCTTCATCCCACTCTTCTTGAGTTCTTACATCCAAAATTTCTACATTAGCTTCATTTTTGATTGCTTCTTGCCACTCTTCTTGTGTTAAATCTTTCATCTATGCTATTATTTTAGTAAAGCGCAAATTTACTATTTTAAACTCAATTGAAGTATGCGGGCTGTAGGAAGTTGTAAAAAAGTTGTACCCTTCTCCTAAATTTTAGAGCACGCAAAATATTCTATGTAAAAAGTCTTAATTTGTAACAGTAGAAGCATCACCATAGAGTTAAATTAATTCTAAGAAAACATCAACTTGACCTACATCAATCTACTCATAATCAAACAAGTAATTTCTATTAAAACGATCCTGACTCGAAATAAATCTAAAATTTTATTTTAAAATCTTGTAGAAAAAGAAAAACGTATATATATTTGCAGTCATGTTTATAACAACTGTATATACTTGGTGGTGGAATAACTTACGTCAAATGTCGTGAGCTAGCTACTAGTTTGTATAATCTATTATATAAAAAAGGCTTGTCATTTACGACAAGCCTTTTTTCATGCCTAAAATTAAATTATTGCTATGTACACATTAACGACTTCATCCAAAAAAATAATCGCAGATACCATCACTCCTGTGAGTATTTATCTAAAATTGAGAGATAAATATCCTCATAGTATTTTATTAGAAAGTAGCGATTATCACGCAAATACTAATAGTTTTTCCTATATCTGTTGTAATCCCATTGCTTCTATAGAGGTTAAAAATGAAATGATTCACATTCAGTATCCAGATGGAAAATCAGAAAATAAATCGATTACAGACCAAGTTAACGTGATGAAAGAAATTCAAGCTTTCGCGGAAGAATTTCAAACTGAAGATCAGCCGTATTCCTTTATTCATAATGGTTTGTTTGGTTATACGGGCTATGACGCCGTTAGGTATTTTGAAGACGTACCGATTGAACAAAAAGAAAATAAGTTAGATATTCCTGATTTGTATTATGCCGTATATCAAAATATCATTGCTATTAATCATTTTAATAATGAAGCTTACTTATTTTCTCATACCTATAAACAAGAAGACAATTTAGAGGAAATCTATAATTTAATAAGCATTCAAGATTTCGCCGAATTTAATTTTGAACTTAACGGAGAAATCACCTCTAATATAGATGATGAAACTTACCGTAATAATGTCTTAAAAGCAAAAGAACATTGTGCGCGAGGAGATGTATTTCAGCTTGTACTTTCCAAACGCTTTTCACAAAAATACAAAGGAGATGATTTTAATGTATATCGTGCCTTAAGAAGTGTTAACCCATCTCCCTACTTATTTTATTTTGATTATGGTAATTTTAAAATTTTTGGTAGCTCTCCTGAAGCTCAAATTGTGATACAAGGAGACCTTGCTGAAATTCATCCCATTGCAGGAACTATAAAACGCACGGGGGATGATGAGAAAGATGCCACTGCTGCACAACAACTGGCGAAAGATCCTAAAGAAAATAGTGAACATGTGATGCTCGTAGATTTAGCTAGAAATGACCTAAGTAGAAATTCTTCTGAAGTTAAGGTGGAAACCTACAGAGAAATTCAATTCTTTTCTCACGTTATTCATTTAGTGAGTAAAGTAACAGGAAAAAAGAAAAAAGACATTCCTAGCTTACAATTAGTAGCAGATACCTTTCCTGCAGGAACACTTAGCGGAGCACCAAAACACAAAGCACTTCAACTTATCGAGAAATATGAAACTGTTAACCGTACTTTTTACGCTGGTGCAATTGGAGTAATGGATTTTAAAGGAGATTTTAACCACGCCATTATGATACGAACTTTTCTAAGTAAAGATCATCAACTGCATTGGCAAGCAGGAGCAGGAATTGTAACCGATTCTACTCCAGAAAATGAATTACAAGAAGTCTATCATAAATTAGCCGCTCTTACAAAGGCTTTACATATCGCAACACAACTTTAATATGAAAAAAATTTTAGTCATAGATAATTACGACAGTTTTGTGTATAATCTGGTACATTATTTAGAAGATCTTAATTGCCAAGTCACCGTCAAGCGGAATGACCAACTTTACCTAGAAGAGGTAGAAGATTACGATAAGATTTTACTTTCTCCTGGACCAGGCATCCCTAATGAAGCAGGTTTATTAAAAGAGATTATCCAAACTTACGCCGGTACAAAACCCATGTTGGGCGTTTGTTTAGGACAACAAGCAATTGCAGAAGTTTTTGGAGGGAAAATTAACAATCTAGATAAAGTATACCACGGGGTTGCAACTTCTATCGACATTATAGAGGAGGAATCTGTCTTGTTTAAAGATCTTCCCAAAAAACTTGAAGTAGGCCGGTATCACTCTTGGATAGTTCAAGAACTTCCTGATGTTTTAATTCCCACGTCTTATGATGAAAACGGACAAATTATGTCTCTAAAACACAGAGATTTTCCTGTCTTTTCGGTACAATTTCATCCAGAGTCGGTGTTGACTCCGTTAGGAAAAAGAATACTAGAGAATTGGGTAAATCACGCTTAAAAATCATGCAATGAAAGAGGTTTTAAACAAATTAACGCACCACCAAATCTTAACCAAAGAGGAGGCTAAAGAAAGTATACTTCAAATTTCTAAAGGAAGTTACAATCCCACACAAATTGCTTCTTTTCTAACCACGTACATGATGCGAAGTATTCGAATTGAAGAATTAGAAGGTTTTAGAGAGGCTTTATTAGAACTTTGTATTCCTATTGATCTATCGGCTTATGAACCTATTGATTTATGCGGAACAGGTGGAGACCATAAAAATACCTTCAATATTTCTACGCTGGCTTCTTTTATTACCGCAGGAGCAGGAGTTGCCGTTGCAAAACATGGCAATTATAGTGTATCCTCAATTAGTGGAAGTAGCAATGTTCTAGAATCATTGGGGGTTAAATTCTCTAATGATGAGAAGTTTTTACAACAATGTATAGATGAAACCAATCTTTGCGTTTTGCATGCACCACTATTTCATCCCGCTATGAAAGCGGTGGCGTCTGTGCGAAAAGATTTAGCCGTTAAAACCTTTTTTAATATACTGGGGCCCATGGTAAATCCCGCTTTTCCCAAAAAGCAAGTTGTAGGTGTTTTTAGTCTAGAATTGGCGAGGATGTATCACTACTTATACCAAAAGACCTCTAAATCTTATACTATAGTTCACGCTTTAGATGCTTATGATGAAGTTTCTCTTACTGGCGATACAAAAATTTTCACCCCTAGTAAAGAAAATGTTTTAACACCTCAAGATTTTGGCTATTCCAAAATTAATCCACAAGAAATTTATGGCGGTAATTCTGTAGAGAAGGCAACAAAACTTTTTTATACTATCCTTAGGGGAAAAGGAACCGAGTCACAAAATGCCGTAGTGATTGCTAATTCCGCTTTAGCGATAGCAACTGCCAAAAATATAAATTTACCAGAAGCCTTAGCTGCTGCAAAAGATTCTCTACTTTCTAATAAAGCCTTAAACGTATTACAGAGAATTCAAAAAATTAGTGCCTAATGGAAAACATATTAGATAAAATAATACAACAAAAAAAGAAAGAGGTTATGCTTAAAGAAAGTCTCGTTTCTCGTAAACAACTAGAACATAGCGAACTTTTTAAACGCCATACTTTTTCATTGAGTAAACAAATAAAAACTTCTCCTTTAAGTTTTGGAATTATTGCAGAACATAAAAGACGATCTCCATCTAAGTCTAGCATAAATACTTCTTTACTGGTTCAAGAAGTATTGGAGGCTTATGAAAATGCCCGTGTTAGCGGAGCTTCCATCTTAACAGACAACAGTTTCTTTGGTGGTTCCATAGAAGATTTACTTTTAGCGAGAGCTACCGTAAAACTCCCACTCTTAAGAAAAGATTTTATTATAGAAGAATATCAAGTGATAGAAGCCAAAGCTTTTGGTGCAGATGCGATTTTGCTTATCGCTGCGGCATTAACTAAACAACAAGTAAACTCTTTAAACAAATTAGCTCAAAACTTAGGTTTAGAGGTATTATTAGAAATTCATAACCTTAAAGAACTAGAGCAGAATATTGATGCTCCCGTACAATTAATTGGAGTTAATAATAGAGACTTAACAAGTTTTGAAGTAAACATAGAGAACAGCTTAAGCTTAATTAAAAATATCCCAGAAGAAGTCGTAAAAATTTCTGAAAGCGGAATCAATTCTGCGGAAGCAATAAAAACCTTACACGATGCAGGATATGATGGTTTCTTAATTGGAGAACATTTTATGAAAACCCATGCTCCAGGAAATGCTGCACACGAATTTATAAAAGAAATTTCCCAACTTATTGTTTAAAAAAGAAGCTATGAAAATTAAAATTTGCGGAATGAGAGAGTCAGAAAATATGAAAGAAGTTGCCGCGCTTTCTCCAGATTATATAGGCTTTATTTTCTATAAAAACTCTCCCCGTTACATCACACAAATTCCTACAAATGGTCCACATCAAATTAGAAAAACTGGGGTTTTTGTAAATGAAGAATATGATCAAATTATGAAAAAAGTTGAGCTATTTGGTTTGCAAGCAATTCAATTGCATGGAGAAGAATCTGTAGAATTATGTGAAAAATTGGGAGATCAAAACTTAGAAGTCATCAAAGCTTTTTCTGTAGACGACGACTTTAATTTTGAGAAAATCCATTCGTATCAAAAAGTTACCGACTATTTTTTATTTGATACCAAAGGAAAAAAATATGGAGGAAATGGCCATGCTTTCAACTGGAGTAGGTTACAAAATTACACCCTCAATCATCCATTCTTTTTAAGTGGAGGAATTGGTTTAGAACACAGCGAAGAAATCAAAAAAATATACGATTCCTCTCTACCATTAGCAGGAATAGACCTTAACAGCAAGTTTGAAATAGCCCCTGGAATAAAAGACATCCAAAAATTAAATAAAATGAAAGAATCTCTCTTATGAAAAATTCATATCATATCAATAAAAAAGGCTATTATGGTGAGTTTGGAGGTGCATTTGTACCCGAAATGCTTCAACCTAATTTAGCCGAATTAAAAGATCACTATCTAGAAATTCTTCAGGATAAAAAATTTCAAAAAGAATTTCAAGATCTGCTACAACATTACGTTGGCAGGCCTACTCCGCTCTACTACGCAAAACGCTTAAGCAAAAAATATAACACTAAAATCTACCTCAAAAGAGAAGACCTTTGCCACACCGGCGCACATAAAATAAACAATACTGTAGGACAGATTTTGCTAGCCAAACGCCTAGGAAAAAAAAGAATTATTGCCGAAACAGGTGCCGGCCAACATGGTGTAGCTACAGCGACCGTTTGCGCGCTTATAGGTTTGCCTTGCGTCATTTATATGGGCGCTATAGATATGGAAAGGCAAGCGCCAAATGTTGCTCGCATGAAAATGTTAGGTGCCACGATTGTTGCTGCTACATCGGGCAGTAAAACTTTAAAAGACGCTACCAACGAAGCCATTAGAGACTGGATTCAAAATCCTAGCGACACCCATTATATTATAGGTTCTGTAGTGGGACCGCATCCCTATCCAGATTTGGTGGCGCGATTGCAAAGCGTGATTTCCAAAGAAATTAAAACGCAACTTTTAAAAGCCGAAGCTAAAGCAAATCCCGATTATGTGATTGCCTGCGTTGGTGGCGGCAGCAATGCTGCAGGTGCATTTTTTGATTTTCTCGAAGATGAAAAAGTAAAGCTTATCGCTGTAGAAGCTGCGGGAAAAGGCATAAATTCTGGCGAAAGTGCAGCTACTTCTATCTTAGGAAACGTAGGAATCATTCACGGCAGTAAAACTTTGTTAATGCAAAATAAAGACGGTCAAATCACCGAGCCTTATTCTATTTCGGCGGGATTGGATTATCCTGGCGTAGGTCCCTTACACGCACATTTATATCAAACCAAAAGAGCAGATTTTATGGCCATTACAGATGATGATGCGATGAAAGCCGGACTTCAATTGTCACAACTAGAAGGCATCATTCCCGCGATAGAAACTTCCCACGCCCTAGCGGTTTTAGAACAAAGAAAATTTGAAAAAGATGAGATTGTAGTTATCAATCTATCTGGGCGTGGTGATAAAGATTTACAAACCTATATCGATTATTTTAATTTTTAAGGGCGTTCGAGCGGGTCATCCGCTATATCTTTTGCTTTTTTCAACGCAAAAGGATGCCGCTTCTACCCCTAACGCAAAAAAAAACAGTAATGAATAGAATACAAACACGATTACAACAAAACAAAAAAATTCTCTCTATATATTTTACAGCAGGTTTCCCTAAGTTAGAAGATACAGTACCTATTATTAAATCTTTAGAAGAGAATGGAGTAGATATGATAGAGATTGGGTTACCGTTTAGCGATCCGCTAGCAGATGGACCAAGCATACAATCCAGTTCTACGCAAGCGCTCAAAAACGGAATGACTTCCAAAATTCTTTTTGAGCAACTTAAAGATATCCGCGAAAGCGTAAAAATTCCCTTATTAATTATGGGTTATTTTAATCCTATTTTTCAATATGGGGTAGAAAAATTTTGTAAAAAATGCCAAGAAATTGGTATTGACGGACTTATAATTCCAGACCTACCTCTAGAAGTTTATGAAGAAGCGTATCAATCTATTTTTGAGAATTATGGTCTTTTACATATTTTCCTCATCACTCCGCAAACTTCCGAAGAACGTATTAGAAAAATTGATGCTATTTCTAAAGGTTTTATTTATATGGTAAGTTCGGCAAGTGTAACTGGAGGAAAAAATAATTTTGGAGAAGAACAGCTTCAGTATTTTGAACGTATTTATAACCTCAACTTAAAAACTCCAAAAATAATTGGATTTGGAATAAGCAATAAAAATAGTTTTTTGCAGGCAACTCAATTTTCTAATGGAGGGATTATAGGTTCTGCCTTTGTAAATTTCTTAAAAGCAAATTCAATTGAGCAAATAGATACTTTTACACGCAAATTTAATTCTATTAAAAAATTAATTACAAACTAAACTCCCTACTTCACATATGCTTAACAAGAAATTACCAGTGTTTTAATAGAAATAATTTTTTCTATTAGTTATCTTTAGCTTGAATCAAAACATTAAATTATGGGACGTATTGAAGATAAACATAAAGAAAGAAAGAGCAAAGACGTAGATAATCCTTTAGGAGAATTAGGAAATAGAAATGAAAAAACAAATAAGGTAGACATCGATAAAAAAACGATTAAAGGACAACAAAATAAGGAATAGTACTTTATTTAATAGGTTTTATAAGCTATCTAGAAAGCGACAAGTTTTACATCAACTTATTGTTTTCTAGATGGCTTTTTTATTTGATAAAATTATAACTGTATATCCGTTTAGTTTCCAGTATAATCAAATAATAGTTTTAATGTCGTGTCGAGCGGAGTCGAGACGCTTTTGTTTAACCTTTCGACTCCCCGCCAGAATGAATTCTTTCGGGCTGACGCTCAAAATGACAAAAACTAATTTGAGGAATGAAAGCGGATAAACAATCGGTTCTATAAGCTATTTAGAAAGCGACAAGTTGTCCATCACCTTATTGTTTTCTAGATGTTTTTTTTATGGTAATATTATAATCATAATCCAGTTGATTTTTAAAAATTATTTAAGTTTAATTTCTTTCACCATCTTAGGTATAATTTTATGTTTCGTATTGAATTTTTCAAGTTTAGAATATGAAACTATTTATTTTGTTTAATTTTATTATATTTTTGTTAAACAAAATTGTAATTTAGGCTTCTTAAATAAGGAGTCCATTTTATGAAATTTTTAGACCACAAAGATATAGATCAACTGGAAAGCAGATTTAGAGCGCATTTTATCAATAGCCTTAGCGGAATTAAATCGGCCAATCTCATTGCAACAAAATCAGAAAATAATATTAGTAATGTTGCCATTTTTAGTTCGGTCATTCACTTGGGAAGTCATCCCCCACTATTAGGTTTTATCTTAAAACCTGCCGCCGTGAAAAGAAATACGTATGACAATATTGAAAAGACTGGTTATTTTACTGTAAATCATATTTCTGAAAATCTTATTAAAGATGCGCACCATACTTCAGCAAAATATGACGGAGAAACTTCTGAGTTTGATAAAACGAGCCTTACAGAGCTTTATCAAAAAGATTTTTTTGCTCCTTATGTGAAGCAAGCACAAATTCGAATAGGTTGCTCTTTTCAAAACAGTTATTTTATTGAAGAAAATGGATGCTATATGATCATTGGCAAAATAGAGCAGGTTTTTTATCCAGAAGCAATTCAAAGTAAAGAAGGATGGATCAACCTTGCAATGGCTAAAACTGTTGGGGTTAATGGTCTAGATGCTTATGCTAAGCTTAGTATCTTAGACCGTTTTCATTATGCAAAACCTAATAGCGAAACCACTTCTAAACAGGACGATGAAGAAATCTAAACTACCTACAAAAATATGTCCCGTTTGCCAACTCCCGTTTACTTGGAGAAAAAAGTGGGAAAAAAATTGGGACGACGTAAAATATTGCAGTGAAAAATGTAGAAGAAACAAATAACTATGAAAACAGGATTAATTTGGTTTAGAAACGATTTAAGAACTAGGGACCAATTGTCTCTCTATAAAGCACAGCAAGAGTGTGACAAACTAATTGCAGTGTATTTTTTTAATCCAAATCATTATGAATTGACTAACTATGGCTTTAAAAAAACAGAGAAATTTAGAGCCCAATTCTTAATAGAAACGGTAGAAAATCTGAGAGAAAATTTAAAGAAACTTCACATAAGCCTACTTGTCTTTAAGGAACAACCTCACGAAGTAATAGATAAATTAATACAGGAGTTCTCTATAGAAGATATTTTTTATCAAGAAGAATGGACATCTGAAGAGGTACTGGAAGTAAAAAAAGTTAAAGATTCGGTTTCAAATAATGTTGCTTTTAATTCCTCTTACGATCAGTTTTTGATAGAACCTCCCGCTTTGCCATATTCTGATTTTGAAAAAATTCCGGAAGTATTTACGCGCTTTAGAAAAAAATTAGAAAAAGATTGGCAGGTCTCTTCATGCACTCCGCAAATAAAAGCTTTCCCTTACGGTAACTTAATTCAGCAAACTACAGCAATTCCTACTTTAGAAGAATTAGGTTTACTTAGTTTTGAAAAAGATTCCAGATCTGCTTTCCCGTTTAAAGGCGGAGAAGAAGAAGCACTTAATCGACTCTTCAACTACGTGTGGGAAACCGATCGTATTGCAGTCTATAAAAAAACGCGCAACGGACTTTTAGGAAAAGATTATAGCTCAAAGCTTTCTGCATGGTTGGCCAACGGATCTATTTCCGCGAAAGCGATCTACTGGGAAGTGAAGAAGTATGAAAAAGAACGTACCAAAAATCAAAGCACCTATTGGCTTATTTTTGAACTCTTATGGCGTGATTATTTTAAATACATATCTCTTAAACACGGCGCTAGCATTTTTAAATTGCAAGGAATTTCCTCTAAAAATTTAGAATGGAATCAAGATAAAGAAGCTTTTGAACGATGGAAAAATGGTACCACCCAAAACTCTTTTATAAATGCCAATATGCTGGAAATTAGAAAAACCGGGTTTATGAGTAATCGCGGTCGGCAGAACGTGAATAGCTATTGGGCAAAGGAGTTATATCAAGATTGGCGCATAGGCGCGGCTTATTTTGAAAGTATGCTTGTAGATTATGACGTACATAGCAATTGGGGAAATTGGATGTACAATAGCGGAGTGGGAAATGATCCCAGAGATCGCAAATTCCATATAAAATCCCAAGCAGAACGTTATGATCCTCGTGGAAAATACCAACAAACTTGGTTGCAGGAAAAACTGTTTTAAAAATGAAAAAATTACGATTAATCTTAGGCGATCAGTTAAACTACAAGCATTCTTGGTTCTCTCAAAAAGACGATGATGTTCTCTATGTGATGGCAGAAATGCTACAAGAAACTAACTATGTAACTCATCATATTCAAAAAGTGGTAGGCTTTTTTGTTGCGATGCGAAATTTTAAAGATCATTTTAAAAATTTAGATCACAACTTTAAGTATTTCTCAATTCAAGATAAAGACAACTTACAGAAGCTTCCTAAAATTATTTCTGAATTGGTAAAAAAACATCAAATTAAAAAATTTGAATATCAATTACCTGATGAGTATCGATTAGATGTACAATTAAAAGAAATATGCGACAGTTTAACTATTAAAAGTCAGGCTTTTTCTACAGAGCATTTTTTAACTTCTAGAACAGATCTTGCTCATTTCTACGAAGGCAAAAAGCAAATGGTAATGGAATATTTTTACCGCGATATGCGAAAGAAATATGATATTCTAATGCAAGATTCCAAAACACCAGAAGGAGGAAAATGGAATTTTGACAAAAGCAATCGCAATAAATGGAAAGGAGAAATTGAAATTCCTAAAGAGAAAGGCTTTCGCAAAGAGGTGACGTCTATAGTAAATGAAATAGAGGATGCAGGAATTAAAACCATGGGAAATATTGACCCAAAGCATTTTAATTGGCCTACATCAAGAGAGGATTCGCTTAAAGTATTAAATTATTTTTGTGATGAATTATTGGTTCATTTTGGAGATTTTCAAGATGCGATGCACACCCAAGAAAAGTTTTTGTTTCATTCGCGCTTATCTTTTGCTCTCAACACCAAAATGCTTTCGCCAAAAGAAGTGATTGACAAAGCTGTAGAGGCTTATTATGATCAAAAAGACGTGATAGAAATTTCACAAATTGAAGGCTTTGTAAGGCAAATTCTGGGCTGGAGAGAATATATGCGCGGTATTTATTGGAAAGAAATGCCTAATTACCAACATTCTAATAATTTGGATAATCAGCAAAAATTACCTAATTTTTACTGGACAGGAAAGACCAGAATGAATTGTTTGCACCACGCTATAAGTCAGAGTTTAGATGAAGCATACGCGCATCACATACAACGTTTAATGATTACAGGAAATTTTGCATTACTTACCCAAACGCAGCCAAATGAAGTAGACGCCTGGTATTTAGGAATTTATATAGATGCGATTGAGTGGGTAGAAATGCCCAATACTAGAGGAATGAGTCAGTTTGCAGATGGCGGTTTGGTAGCTACCAAACCCTATATTTCTAGCGGTAGCTACATTAATAAAATGAGCAATTACTGTAAAGATTGCGATTATAGCGTGCATCAAAAGGAAGGGGAAAAAGCCTGTCCTTTTAATTCTTTATATTGGAATTTTCTCGATGATAAATATGATATATTAAAAGACAACGCTCGTATGCGAATGATGTATAGTGTACTCCACAAAATGGATAAAACAACTTTGAACAAGCATAAGCAAAGGGCGGCAAAAATTATTGAGAACCCAGATAATTTTTAAAGACAATAGATTAAACCTTAAATGTGAGATCATTACAATTGATTAAATCTAAGACTTTTTAGAATTGATTTTTTACAAAATCTTTTTTAACATAAGACACTTAAAATTCCTAAAGAATGGTTAATAAGGTATTTAAGCATTCACAAAAAGCTTAAGTTTAATCTTAACCTTTAAAAACATAAAAGATGGATCAAGAAAAGTTAGACCACATGCGTTCGGTTTTAGATAAACTAGAAGACATTAAAAATAGTCAAGAAAGTATAATTGATAAAATTAATCATGTGATTACAGATCTGTTTCAGCATCCCGATGAAAAACTAGAAAAAGTGATGGAAGATGCACATCAAAAATCTTCAGATAATGTAGATGCAGTTCGGGAGGCGTTGGAAGCCTACGAAATGAGAATTAATAAAATTGAAAACGAATAATAGACTTAATTTTCTCTTTTTATTCTAAGCCTTAATTTGGATAAAATTTTATGATAAAACTAAAATCAATATTAAAAAACAGTTAATAAGTCGTTAAATTAGATTCGAATAATTGTTTATTGGCATACATTTATTCCATACTAACTAATAAAATAGAATATTATGAGAGATTTAGTTTGGCTAATTGTGGTAATTTTAGTGATAGGATGGCTTGTAGGTTACTTTGCTTTTCCAGATTTAGGAAGCATTATACATATACTACTTGTTTTGGCTGTTATTATGATTATTTATAAGCTTATTACAGGAAGAAATGTTTAAATGGTAGCATTTAAATAGTAACTTTATAACATTAATTAAAATTTTAAATTATGAATATCAAGAAATTATTTTTAGGCCTATTTATTATGGGAACTGTTGCAACTACATTTACAAGTTGTAGAAGTGAAGGAGAAAAAGTTGCTGATGACATTGAAGATGTTGCAGATGATGTTGGTGATGCAGTAGATTAAATTATAAAGCCTCTAATTTTAGAGGCTTTTTTTTACCTTTCCATTAAAGAAAAATTCATGAAAAAAATACTACTTTTCCCATTATTCGCCATTTTGGTCTTCATTTTAGGAAGTTGCGAAGAATCCGCAGAAAAAAAAGCGGAACAAGTTCAAGATAAAGATTCGAAAGAAATTTCATTATTGCAAAAAATAGCCAATGCCAACGGTTTTCAAGAATGGAAAAATGTGGACCATGTTTCTTTCACATTTAATATAGATAGAGATACTACTCATTTTGAAAGATCGTGGGAATGGAAACCAAAAGAAAATAAAATAAAAATGTTAGCTTCTAATGATACGTTAGAGTACCACACCAACCACGTAGAAAAAGATTCTACATTGGCTAAAGCAGATCAAGCTTTTATAAATGATAAATACTGGTTGCTATTTCCATTTCAACTGGTATGGGACCAAGGGTTTACCCATTCGATTAAAGAGAATGTTATCTCTCCGCTAAAGAATGAAAAAGTAACGGAATTAACGATAGATTATAATGCGGAAGACGGTTACACACCTGGAGATCGTTATAAAGTTTATATCGATTCTAATTATACGATAAAAGAATGGGCATATTATCCTGGGGCTAGCAAAGAGCCTCGTATGACTACCACTTGGGAAGACTATGAAACTCAAAAAGGAATTAAATTTGCCAAAACGCATAAAGACAGCACAGCTAATTTTAAACTTTACTTCACCAAAGTATCAATTCGGTAATTGAGTTTCTATTTATGAAGAACACTCATTAATTATTGCTAAATTTGTAGTAAACCTACCAGTTTAGAAAATAATCAATAATGACCAACTATAAAGACACGCTAGAATTTGCTAAAGAATTAGACCAAAAAGATCCTTTAGCCGATTTTAGAAACCAATTTCATATTCCTACCAATCCAGATGGCTCTCAGCAAATTTATCTTTGCGGAAATTCATTAGGATTACAACCTAAAAAAACCAAAGAATACCTTCAAGAAGAATTAAACGATTGGGCTAATTTAGGTGTTGAAGGACATACCGAAGCCAAACATCCTTGGATGCCTTACCACGAATTTTTAACCGAAAAAATGGCTAAAATCGTAGGAGCAAAATCCAGTGAAGTAGTCATGATGAACACCTTAAGCGTTAACCTTCATTTAATGATGGTCAGCTTTTACCGTCCTACTTCAAAAAAATATAAAATTCTTATTGAAAGTGATGCTTTTCCTTCAGATAAATATGCGGTAGAATCTCAATTGAAACTACACGATATAGATCCTAAAGACGGACTCGTCTTATGGAAACCTAGAGAAGGAGAGGAATTATGCCGACTAGAAGATTTAGAGAAAATCATGAAAGAGCAAGGTGATGAAATTGCTTTAGTAATGATTGGAACCACCAATTATTATACGGGACAATCTTTTCCTATCAAAGAAATTACAAAATTAGGGCATCAATACAGCTGTAAGGTTGGTTTTGACCTTGCTCACGGAGCAGGAAATATTCAGCCGCAGCTTCACGATAGCGAAGCAGATTTTGCGGTTTGGTGCAGTTATAAATATTTAAATAGTGGCCCAGGAAGTGTGGGAGGCTGCTTTGTACATGAAAAACACGCCAACGATAAAAATCTAAAACGCTTTGCTGGTTGGTGGGGACACAACAAGTCTACACGTTTTAATATGCGTCACGATTTTGACCCTATTCCAGGAGCAGAAGGTTGGCAATTAAGCAATCCGCCTATTTTATCTATGGCAGCCATTAGGGCTTCTTTAGATGTATTTGATGAAGCAGGATTTGATAATATTAGAGAAAAAGCCGTAAAACTTACTGGTTTTTTAGAATATTTATTGCTCCAAATTAAGGATGATCGCATAGAGTTGATTACCCCTACAAATCCGCAAGAGCGAGGTTCACAAATCTCCATCAAACTTAAAGGAGTTACAAAACAATTATTTAACGATTTGATGAAAGCTGGAGTAATTAGCGATTGGAGAGAGCCTAATGTAATTAGAATTGCCCCTATCCCACTCTACAATTCTTACCAAGATGTATTTGGTATGGTTCAAATTCTAAAAAAATCACTGAAATAATATGAAAGAACAAGAACACATTCTAGTGATTGGTGCAGGTCTCTGCGGAAGTCTTCTCGCTTTAAGATTAGCTCAGAGAGGTTATAAAGTAAGCTTAGTCGAAAAAAGACCCGATTTAAGAAGCACCGATATTTCTGCAGGAAGATCCATTAATTTAGCATTTTCAGACCGTGGTATTAAAGCCATGAATCTTGTTGGATTAAAAGGAAAAGCAAAAGATTTGTGTATTCCTATGCACGGAAGAATGATTCATAATCTAGAACAAGAAGAATATTTATCTCGCTATAGCGGATTAGAATCAGAATACATCAACTCCATTTCTAGATCAGATTTGAATGCTTTATTACTTGATGAAGCCGAAAAAATGCCCGATGTAAATATTTTATTTAATCAAGCTTGTATCGATGTAGATTTACAAAATGCTAAAGCTACTTTTGAAGATTTTACAAGTAAAGAAAAATCTACCATAGAAGCCGATATTATTTTAGGTACCGATGGTGCTGGCTCTGTGGTGAGAAAGAGCATGTTAGAGGATAATCTATTCTTATTCAGCTTTTCTCAAGATTATTTGTCTCACGGTTACAAAGAGCTTACTATTCCTGCCACAAAAGATGGAGGTTTTAGAATAGAAAAGAACGCGTTGCACATTTGGCCAAGAGGCGAAAATATGGTGATTGCACTCCCTAACCTTGACGGAAGTTTTACCGTAACGCTATTTCTATCTTATGAAGAAGGAGAAGATAATTTTAAAAGTCTAGACACTTCCGAAAAAGTAAAAGCCTATTTTGAAAAGATGTATCCTTCCGCGGTAGCGCATATGCCTACCCTAACAGAAGATTTTTTCAACAATCCTACAAGTCCATTAGGAACCGTAAAATGTTCCCCTTGGAATAGCTTCGGAAAAGTGATGTTATTGGGAGATGCCGCTCACGCTATTGTTCCGTTTTACGGACAAGGAATGAATGCTTCCTTTGAAGATGTGGTGGTTTTTGATGAGATTTTAGATAACTATGAAGGAGACTGGCAAAAGGTTTTTAAAGAATATCAGAAAAAGAGAAAAGTAGACACCGATGCAATTGCTGAATTGGCTATTGATAATTTTCATGAAATGAAGGAGCACACCGCTGCACCTATATTTCAGAAAAAAAGAAAATTAGAAACTGCATTTGAGCAAGAATTTCCAAAAGAATATGCTTCAAAATATAGGCTGGTGACTTTCCAAGAAGACATTAGCTACTCTGAAGCCTTAAAAAAAGGAAGAGCACAAGATAAAGCCATTTTAAATTTATTGGCTCAAGATAAAATAGATGAAAATGCTTCTTTACAAGAAAAACTTCATTTAGTGAATAAGGAAACGCAAGAAATATTAGAAGAAGATGCCGTTTTAAAAACAAACTAATTTTAAAATAGCAAAAGCCATTTATTATGAATAACGAAGAAATTGCAAAAATACTTGACCAAGCTGCAAAAGATGCAACGGCAGTAGGACAAATGGGTGAGAAACACGACTTTTCCCTAGAAGACGCCTATGAAATACAACGTCATTCTATCAATAGACGTTTGGATCGCGGAGAGAAAATCACAGGATTTAAACTAGGATTTACCTCACGTGCAAAAATGGAGCAAATGGGAGTTCACGATCTTATTTGGGGAATTTTAACCGATGAAATGGAGTTAAAGCCTCAAGAAGAAGTGAATTTAGACCGATGGATTCATCCAAGAGCAGAACCAGAAATCGCGTTTAGAATTTCTAAAGACATTGAAGAGTCTATTGGGTTAAAAGAGATTCACAAGTACGTAGATGCAATGGCTCCAGCCTTAGAAATTATAGATTCTAGGTACGAAAATTTTAAATTTTCTTTAGAAGATGTGGTGGCAGATAATTGCTCTTCCACAGGATATGTAGTTGGGGATTGGCTAAATTTAAATACAGAAATTTCCGATTTAGATATCGACTTACGTATCAATAAAGAAGTAGTACAGTCTGGAAAAACATCGGCTATACTTAACAATCCGCTTCAATCTTTAGTAGAATTAAGTAGGCTGGCTTCTAAAGCAGGAATCATAATTCAAAAAGGACAAGTGGTTTTAGCGGGAGCAGCGACTGCAGCGGTTTACTTAGAAAATAATCAGCATATAGAAGCGCACGTAGAAGATTTAGGAAATATTTCATTTCAAACCAAGTAAAAGTGAGATGGTAAGATTTGGGAAATAAGTTGAGAGAACACAATATGTAAACTCCGCCTCTTACCTAAAAAAATACAATTATGGATAAAGGAAAAGTAATTGAAGGCAAAGCAAAACCAAGAGGAAAATACCCACACGTTAAAAGAGTGGGAGATTTTATCTTTGTTTCAGGAACCAGTTCACGTCGTGCTGATAATACATTTGCAGGCGTAGAAGTAGACGAAATGGGAACCACAAGTCTAGATATCAAAAAACAAACCGCTGCGGTATTAGAGAATATAGATAGTATTCTTCAGCAAGAAGGAGCGAGTTTAAAAGATGTGGTAGACGTGACCAGCTTTTTAGTAAATATGAACGATTTTAAAGGTTACAATGAAACTTACGGCGAATTCTTTGAGCCCGAAACTGGCCCTACCAGAACCACCGTTGCCGTTCACCAATTACCACATCCTCATTTATTGGTAGAAATAAAGGTGATGGCTTATAAAAAGCAAGCTTATGCAGGACATTAAAAATTTTATTGGCGGCAAACTTCAAAACTCATTGAACAATAAATGGTTGGATAATTACAATCCTGCCAATGGGGAAGTTTACTCAAAAATACCTGCTAGCAATGCAAAAGATGTAGAGCTAGCGGTAGAAGCAGCACAAAAAGCTTTTCCCATTTGGTCACAATATACTGTAGAGCAACGTAGTAATGCCCTTCATGAAATCGCCGATAAAATTGAAGAAAACCTCATCGCTTTCGCGGAAGCAGAATCATTAGATAACGGCAAACCTTTAAGTTTGGCGCTAACGATTGATATTCCTCGAGCCATAAGTAACTTTAGATTTTACGCCCAAGCCATTACACAGTTTGCCAGTAAATCCCACGAAACTGTAGGCACCAATAGCATCAATTTTACATTAAAAAAACCTATAGGTGTGGTGGGTTGCATTTCTCCGTGGAATCTTCCCTTGTATTTATTCTCTTGGAAAATAGCGCCAGCTCTAGCCGCAGGGAATTGCGTGGTAGCTAAACCGAGTGAAATCACGCCAATGACGGCTTTCTTACTAAGTAAAATTTGTAAAGAAACCTGTTTGCCAGAGGGCGTGTTAAATATTGTTCACGGCACTGGTCCAGGTACTGGGCAGGCGATTGTAGAACATCCAGAAATTAAGGCTATTTCTTTTACAGGAGGCACCAAAACTGGTGAGATGATTGCTAGAACTGCAGCGCCCATGTTTAAAAAATTATCTCTAGAGCTTGGCGGAAAAAATCCTAACCTCATTTTTGCCGATTGCGATTATGATAAAATGCTACAAACTACACTCAAATCTTCTTTTGCCAATCAAGGACAAATTTGCCTTTGCGGAAGTCGAATTTTTGTAGAAGAAAGCATCTACGAAAAATTTAAAACCGATTTTGTTTCCGAAGTAAAAAAATTGAAAGTAGGACCACCTTCCGAAGCATCAAGTAATTTAGGCGCTTTGGTGTCTAAAGAACATTTAGAAAAAGTGTACAAGCACATTCATAGTGCACCTCAACAAGAAGCTACTATTTTATGTGGCGGAAATAAAGTAAAGGTGAAAGACCATGAAAATGGCTACTACCTAGAACCTACGGTGATTGAAGTGAAAAGCAATTCCTGTGACCTCAACCAACAAGAAATTTTTGGCCCCGTAGTAACCCTCATGCCTTTCTCTTCAGAAAAAGAAGCTTTAGCTTTAGCCAACGATGTTCGCTACGGACTATCGGCCACAGTTTGGACCAACAATCTCAACCGTACCATGCGACTTAGCAATACACTAGAAGCAGGCATTGTTTGGGTAAACACATGGCTCAACCGCGATTTAAGAACTCCTTTTGGCGGTATAAAAGATAGCGGTGTAGGTCGTGAGGGCGGTTTCAATGCTTTAGAATTTTTTACCGAACCCAAAAATATTTGTATACAATACGCCGACGAAACCCATTAACCACTACATAACCTAAGCATCCTATGAAAAAGAAACTTCGCATCAACGGACATTCACATTTATTACCTTATCCACATCAAATTCCTGCTTTTATGAAAGAAAAGGAAATCTTTTGGGTAGATGAAGAGCGTAAATATATGCTCCAAAAGAACTGGAAAAGACCTGTGACCGATTCTAGTTTCTTTTTAGATGAAAAATTAGAATGGATGGAGCGTTATAATATTGATCATGCGGTAGTTCTCAATCTTTCCCAACTATACGGAAATGGTTTACGCGTAGAAGAAATGAAAAAAGCATTGCGTTTTCAAAATGATTTTAATGCCAAAGTGCAGCGAGATCATCCTTCTAAATTTACCTGTGGCTTTGTAGTACATCCTGGTTTTGTGAGAGGAGCCTTGTGGGAAATTGAACGTTGTGTAGAAGAATTAGGAATGCAGTTGCTATGTCTCCCAACGCATTATATGGACAGTATTGGAACATGGCGTTGTATTTTTGATGAAGAAAATGAGCCCATTTTTGAAATGGCAAGTAAATATAATTTAGCGGTAGAAATACACCCGTATGACGGAGAGAAATTTATTTTACTAGAAAATACGTCTTGGCGTTTTCACTTAATATGGATGCTGGCTCAATGTGCAGATGCGTATCACTTTTTAACGCTAAATGGCTACCCAGATAAATATCCTAATATGCGTGTTTGCTTTGCTCACGGCGGTCAATTAGCACAAATTAACCTAGGAAGAAGAATACAAGGTTTTGACGGTAGAGCTGATTTATTTGAGGGAAAAACGCATCCGAGGAAATCTGTAGGCCATAAAAATATCTTTTTTGATACCTTGGTACACGACACAGGTTCTTTAAAATTATTGGTAGAAAATCAAAAACCAAAACAAATTATTGCTGGTTTAGATGATCCTTATCCATTGGGAGAAATGGATAGTGAGAAGCAATCTTCTTATCCTGGCAAAATATTAGATTTAGCCGTAGAAAGAGATATTTTAACACAAATTCAATGTGATGATATTTGGGAAAATAACGTGATTCAGTGGTTGTGTGGTGATGATCAAGAAGCTAAAGATAAATTGGTAAAACGAATCACGGGCTAATGCATTTTTTATCGGAAGAACTTAATCATTATATAGAGCAGCATTCTCAAAAAGAACCCGAATTGCTTCAGCAGTTGCATCGAGAGACGTATCAAAAAATCTTGCAGCCACGTATGTTAAGTGGCCATTTTCAAGGTAGAGTTTTAAGTATGTTAGCAAAGCTTATTGGGCCTAAAAACATATTGGAAATAGGAACTTACACGGGGTATTCTGCTTTATGCTTAGCGGAAGGAATGCAAACTAACGGAGTTTTACATACCATAGATAAAAACGAGGAGTTGGTTGATTTTCAACGTAAGTATTTTAATCATTCTTCTTGGGGAAGTCAAATTCATCAGCATTTAGGAGATGCTTTAGATCTTATTCCTAATCTAGAAGAAAACTTTGATTTGGTATTTATTGATGCCGACAAGCAAAATTATCCCAATTATTTTGAACTTATTTTACCAAAAATGAATTCTGGAGGAATTATTTTATCAGATAATGTGTTGTGGAGCGGAAAAGTAATAGAAACTTTAAAAAAAGGAGATGTAGACACAGAAGCTTTACTTCATTACAATAAGCTACTTAATAAAGATCCAAGAGTAGAAACAGTACTTTTACCTATTCGGGATGGATTAACTGTTACCCGGGTACTTTAATTTGGTATCGATAAGTTTTTTATAGAGTAGATACACAATAATAGCGCAAATTAATCCAACAATAGCTCCGCCTAAAATATCGCCAGGATAGTGTACTCCCACATAAATTCTACTGGTAGCGAATAAAATTGGCCATAGATAGATGATATAAATCCATTTCCATCGTTTTCTTAACATCAAAACTAAAAACGTACTAATAGCTACAGACGTGGAAGTATGTCCAGAAACAAAACTATAATAACTTGGTTCTTGAAGTATTCTTATTACATCTTTAAACTCGGTAACATTATTGGGTCTCACTCTAGCGATAGTAGCTTTAATAACACGCGTTACCCCAAAACTAACGGCAAAACTGGCTAAAAATGAGAGTATGCCAATGATAATATTTTTTCCGCTGTGAGAAATGATTACTAATGCAAAGAATAAAATATAAAGAGGAATCCAAGTTTGTTCTTGCGTGACAAAAATCCAAAAGTCATCAAAGCGTTCTATTCCTAATCCGTTAAGATAAATAAAAAGGTCACGATCCCATTGCTTCAACTGTCCAATCATAGGTGATTATCGCTTTCTACTAATGGAACCTGTAATTTCGTCAATTTCTTGTTTTACCTTATCTACTTCTTCCTTAATATTCTTACCGCCCATTTCTCCTATTTCTTTATTAGAAGTAATTTCTGATTTAATATCATTGGTCGCATCTTTAACAGTGCGTATGCCTTTCCCTAATCCTCTAGCGATTTCAGGAATTTTATCTGCGCCAAATACCATCACCAATATAAAAACGATAAAGGCTATCTCGGCACCACTTATAAAAAAAGGTAGTATTTGCATGAGACAAATATAACATGAAAAAAAAAGCTGACTCGTTAAAGTCAGCTTAAAAATTAAATCTGTTCCGTATTAATCATTCTTTTTCTCTTTTTTAAATTTTTCAAACTCGTTACTTTCCTTTTTTTGAGGCCAAGAATTGTTGGCAGTATCTACATCTGCAGTTTCCATATCTGGATCTACTATTACAGACTCTAATTCTTTATTGGTAGCCAATACGCGAGTTACTTCTTTATCATTTTTTCTCCAGATTTGTGCGGGATACGTCATCTTTTCTGAAGTACCATCTTTATATTTATATTCTACGATAAGTGGCATTACAAGACCTCCTGGCTTATTGAATTTAATTTGATAGAAATGTTTAGGAATAGTCATATTTTGACGTTCTTGTTCCGTAAAGTTATCCATCATAAAAGATTTTAACTTAGGCGCATTTTCTTCTGTAGATTTACTTTTCATTGCTGAAGTAAATTCGTCGCTATCTTCTTCTACCACGTACAAAGCATCCACTTGAGAAGGATCTTCGACCCCATAGCGCTCCAACATTTCTTTACCTGCTTTTGTTGGCGCGTCTGTTACATAGTAAGATTTTACGTCTTCTACTCCAATATCTACAAAATCTGTGGTGTAAAACCAGCCTCTCCAATACCAATCTAAATCCATCCCTGAAGCATCCTCCATGGTTCTAAAGAAATCTTCTGGTGTTGGGTGTTTAAACATCCATCTTTTAGAATAAATTTTAAACGCGTGATCAAACATTTCTTTTCCCATCACGGTTTCTCTTAAGATGTTTAAGGCTGTCGCAGGTTTACCATAAGCATTATTCCCTAATTGATGAACTTGCTCTGGATTACTCATAATAGGACTAATAAAATCTTGATTCCCCTTCATGTAATTGGTGATTTTTGAAGGTTCTCCCCTTCTTGAAGGATAGTTTTCTAAGGGCGCAATCGCTTCAGGAAATCTCTTTCCAAACTTCTGTTCAGATACAAACTGCAAGAAGGTATTTAAACCTTCATCCATCCATCCCCATTGGCGTTCATCGCTATTCACAATCATTGGGAAAAAATTATGTCCTATTTCATGAATAATTACACTCACCATTCCAAATTTGGTGCGCTCGCTATAGGTTCCATCTTCATTAGGACGTCCATAATTCCAACAAATCATAGGATATTCCATCCCTTGATTTTTGGCATGAACCGAAATTGCTTTGTGGTAAGGATAATCAAAAGTCATATCGCTATAACTTGTCAACGTATGCGCAACTGCTTTGGTAGAATACTCTTCCCATAATGGGTTTCCTTCTTTAGGATACAAAGAAACTGCCATCACTTCACGATTTCCTATTTTGACATTTTGCATGTCCCAAATGTACTTTCTAGAGGATGTAAAAGCAAAATCTCTTACCATATTGGCCTCAAACTCCCAAGTTTTAGTCCTGTTAGAAAAACCCTTTTCAGCTTTTTCTGCCTCTTTCTGGTTTACAATTACTACTGGCTTATCAAAAGATTTCTTTGCCTGCTCGTAGCGATTCATCATGGTTTTAGAAAAAACATTTTTTCTATTTTGCAATTTCCCTGTAGCATCTAAAATATGATCTGCAGGAACGGTAATTTTTACTTTATAATCTCCAAAGGGTAAAGCAAACTCACCGTCACCCCAAAATTGATAGTTTTGCCACCCTTCTACATCGTTATAAACTGCCATTCTTGGAAAAAACTGAGCAATCACATAAGCGTAATTGCCATCTTTCTCGAAGAATTCATATCCAGAGCGGCCTCTATTCTTTACGTGATCATTAATATTATACCACCATTTTATAGAAAACTCTATATCATCTCCCGGCTCTAAAACCTTAGGAAGATCTACACGCATCATCGTTTGATTGATGCTATAATTTAGCGGAGATCCGTTTTGAGTTACTTTTTCTATATTAAAACCTCCATCAAAAGGCTCTTCTATAAATTGAGAAACAAAACGACCGGTTTGATTCACCTCAGAAATTCCATTGCCGTTTTGTAGTTCAGATTTACTATCTTTTGCTCGTATATTTTGATCTAATTGCACCCATAGATATTCCAACTTATCTGGAGAATTATTGGTGTACGTAATCGTTTCTTCCCCATATAATTTCTGATTTTTATCATCTAAAACCACTTCCATATCATAGTCGGCGGTATTTTGATAATATGCCGGGCCTGGAGCTCCAGAAGCTGTTCTATATTGATTGGGAGTTGCAAACTCTTGGTACAACTGTCTAAACTTATTGGTGTTGGTGTGTCCTTGTTTTGCTTCTTCTTTTTCAGGTGTATCCTGCGCAAAAACAGTCACACTTGCCATGGCAAAAATGAAGGTAATTGCTATTTTAAAATATTTTCTATTCATAAAATATAGTTTTAAGTATTGATGGTTTTAATCAAATTTTATTACATCTGTTGGTTTATCCTTCACGAACAAAAGTGATTTTGTTTCGCCATGTTTTTCAAAATGAACCAAGTTTTTTTGATCTTCAAACAAATCAGTTAACAGTAGGTTCGTGATTTTTACCGAAGAAAATTCTCTCACCTTCTCAATTTCAAAGTAACAAATAATCAAATCGTCTTCATAGCGCTTTCCTATAAAATTAAGTTTAAGATCTTGATTATGAGTATTTATCTTTAATTTTTTTCTGAAATACTTCTCAATATAAGCATTGTTTACTGCAAGATCTTGATCTCTTAATAACTCTACCTTACTGTCATAGCGAGTTTGAAGTAATTTCTGAAAATCGTCTACAAAAATGCGAGTGATGAGTTGAACCGAAGAAGATTCTTCCACATATTCTGCATTGGTAACACTTAAGTAAAACTTATGGGTTCCTCTAAAAGAAAAGCAGGAACAGATTAAAAGTAAAAAAATAAGTTTCTTAAGGTGTTTCAATATTAATTTCTTTAAATTTATGATAGCTCATAGCGGTTTCTTTTAAAAACTTGATTAAAGCTAAAGTGGGCTTTTCTTTGACTATCAAATCTTTAAAAGGTTTAAAACCGATGCAATAATAAATAAAATCTTCGATTAGAGCTTCTGGTATTTTTAATTCTTCGGTGTAAAAATCAATTGGAAAAATGTAGTAAGCTTTTTCCATCGCTGCTTTTTCGTTTTCGTAATCCAATTGACGGTATACCATCGCCAATCTCCCCGAGAAATAATTAATAATGGGGTCTATAGGAATAATTCCGCCGCCGGTAATGGTTGCAGTGTAAATTCTTCTTTCGGCTAGAGTAGATCTGTTTTTTACTACGGGTAATCCAAAACTAGCCGCATTTAAATAAGGCTGAGTTTCTATAGTTTCTACATCTTTATCGAGTAATCCCGTTAGATAAAGATCAGAAATATTCACTTCTTCCAACTCATTCACCAAGGGCAATAAATAGATTCTTTTTTCTCCTGTAAAGTCTTCCGCAGCGACGGTAATTTGATACGGTTCATATTGCAAAGAAGAAAAAAATAAAGTATCCCCTGCTTTCGCGGAAATTTGAAATCTCCCATTCGCATTGTTTATGGTTCCTTTTTTAGAATTTAGATTCACCACATTTACCTCTCTAATTGAAATAGAGTCCGCTATAATTTTTCCAGAAAAAACTCTTTTTTGCGCGTAAATAGCTCCTGAAAACAACAAAAAAGCAATTAAGACAGGAATGTGTGATTTCATAATTTTACTCGTTCTATGGTGTTATTTTTCATTACAAAAGGCTTCTGCTGCGAAGGAAAACGATATAATTCTGCTTCAGAAAAAACTATTCAGAATTTTCTTTTTTAAATTTCTTGTATGCTGTTTTTTGATTTCTAAAAAAATCAATCATCACAAAAGGATCTTTTTGATTGACGGTTGTTTTAAATTCTTCTTGATTAGAACAGAAATACAAGAAATCGTCTATCAAAATAGGATCTATCTTTAGGGTTTCCACAAAGAAATTATTAGGAACCAAGTGCTTGCTTTGTTGAATAAGCAGTTCTAAATCTGCATATTTCTTTTGTCTATTTAGCATTTCCATTCTTCCGCTAAGGACATCAATTAAAACTCCTATAGGTCCGCCAGAACTTGCTGTATAAAGCCTGCGTTCTTCCACAGTTAACCTAGGAGCAGTTCTAATGGGGATGCCCAAATCTTGGGCGCTTAAGATAGGCTGTAACTCCATATTATTAGCATCTGCCAATAAATCTCTTGTTAAAGTTAAGGAGGAAATATTTACCTCTTCCAGCTCATTCACCATTAGAAAAAGAATGATTTGGTTGTTTCTCTTCTGAAGCATTTCTGAAGTAATTTCTACGGTATGAGGTTCATATTTTACCGAAGAAAAAATAACCTTATCTCCTTCGCTTGCTTGAATAGAAAATTTACCAGAAGCGGCATTTACCGTTCCCAATTTATTCGTATAATTGACGATATTCACCTGAATTTCTGCAATAGAATCGGCTACAATAGTTCCAGAAAATTCTTGGTTATTTTGCGCATTAGTTTCCCAGAAACTACAAATACATATAAGGAGAAAAAGGTAGTTTTTTAACATAAAAAGAGTTACTTCTCTCTTAAAGACGCTTTAATTTTCTTGTTGTTGCATTTTGTAGGCTTTGCTTTTTTCAATTAAAAACTCAATGAGATCCAATTCATTGCCTTTTTCTAGCATGCGCTCTTCCAATCCATTTTCTTGTGCGTAGAAAATAAATTCATTTATATTTTCTTTCTTTACATCTAGGTTACGCTTAAAAAAATCGTCGTTATATACTTTTCTTACAGATACATCCATATCTTCTGCCGTAAGCTTTCTCTCTTTTGTATTAGAATTGAATATGGTTCTGAAAATATTAGCAAAATTAAGACCGTTGGTGAGGTAACCTTTATCCATGGCGATATTCTCCACTTTAGAATCTTTATCGTCTCTAAACTTATAAGCGTAGGTATTTACCATTTCTTCCGAAGATAATTTTGTACGATCTACGTTTACGGTCGTAATCTTAGCAACATCAGCTTGTACATTTCCAGAAAGATCATAAGGTTTTAGAGTTATTTCCTCCAATTCATTAACGGCCTCGCTAATTTTTATATTAATGGTTTTATTCTTAAGAACTCCCGCATCTATAGTTACTATAAATTTTTGGTATTGTATAGAAGAAACCATAAGCCTATCATTTAAGCCTACCTTGATGATAAACTCGCCGTATTTATTGGTGGAGACCCCTTCGGTAGTGTTCATATTATAAATATTAATATCTCCAGCATCCATATAACTATCTACACTCACTTGTCCTTTAATAAATACGCGATTTTCAATTTGAGCTTGAATAAAGCTTAAATTCAGCAAAAAAATCAGTAATAATAATTCTTTTTTCATAATGCTTAGGGTTTTAAGTAAATCTTATAGAAAACTTAAAAGAGTAAAATTTCTTTTTTGTAGCTTTTCAATACTATAAATTTACATAAAAAAAATCGATATATGAATTGTATTATTGCCAGTACTTCTACTGTTCACGGTAGTAGCTATTTAGGTTATTTTCATGATGCCTTAACGGAATTATTTACAGGAGTGAAAGAAATAATTTTTATCCCCTACGCAAGACCCGGTGGTATTTCTCATAAGGAATACACTAAAAAAGCGCAGGAAGGATTAAAGTTTTTAAATATTGACGTTGTGGGATTGCACGAAAAAGAAAATCCCAAGCAAGCGATTGAAAATGCGCAAGCAATTTTTACTGGCGGGGGAAATACATTCTTATTGGTTTCCCAATTGTACAAAAATGATCTTATGAACAACTTAAGCGATAAAATAAAAGCAGGATGTGCTTATTTGGGTACTAGTGCAGGCAGTAACATTTGCGGAAAAACGATGCATACCACCAATGATATGCCTATTGTTCACCCGCCTTTGTTTGACACGTTGGGATTATTTCCGTTTAATATCAATCCGCATTATTTAGATCCAGACCCTAATTCTACCCATAAAGGAGAAACTAGAGAAACGAGGATAAAAGAATTTCAGCAGCAGCACAAGATTCCTGTTGTTGGGTTGCGGGAAGGAAGCTGGATTCGCATAAAAGATCAAGATTTAGTTTTAAAAGGAGACTTAAACGCTCGCGTGTTTATTCCGCAGAAAGAAGCTATAGAAGTGAAGCCTAATCATTCTTTTAAAAACTTATCGTAATGGATTATCAAACCCTTTTAAATATAATTGAAAAAGATTTAGAAACTTTTGAGCATGAAGGAAAAGTAGCCGATTATATTCCTGAACTTGCTTTTGTTCCCGGCGATAAGTTTGGAATGCACCTGCATTGTATCAATCAACAAGATTACTCCATTGGCGATAGCGAAGAGAAGTTTTCTATACAAAGTATTTCTAAAGTGTTTAGTCTAGCTTTGGCTAAAATGCATAAAACCAAAATATGGCATCGGGTGGATGTAGAACCCTCAGGAAACCCTTTTAATTCTCTTACACAATTAGAAATGGAAGCTGGAATACCACGAAATCCTTTCATTAATTCTGGGGCTTTGGTAATTTCAGATATTTTGCTGAGTTGTTTGAAAAATCCCAAAGAAGAACTGTTAGAATTTGTAAGACATCTAGCTCAAGATGATGATATTTATTACGATGAGGAAGTGGCTATTTCTGAGAAAAAACACGGATATAGAAATGTAGCCTTAGTGAATTATATGAAGGCTTTGGGAAACATCAATAACGATGTAGACGACATTTTAGATTTTTATTTTTACCAATGTTCTATTGCTATGAGCTGCAGTCAATTAGCAAAAGCCTTTATGATGTTTGCAAATAGCGGAAAAAATATAGGAACTCAAGAGCGAATACTAAAACCTAAAAGTATTAAACGAATTAACGCTATTATGCAAACTTGTGGTTTTTATGATGAGGCAGGAGAATTTAGTTTTAGAGTAGGTTTACCAGGAAAAAGTGGTGTTGGTGGTGGTATTGTAGCGATTCATCCGCATCATTACACGGTGGCAGTTTGGAGTCCTAAACTTAACCCTAACGGAAATTCTGAAAAAGGAATGCGCGCTCTAGAAGAATTGACTAGTCTTACTGGATTATCTATTTTTTAACATAAAAAAAGCCTCTTAAGAAAGAGGCTTTAGAGCGGGAGACCAGGTTCGAACTGGCGACATTCAGCTTGGAAGGCTGACGCTCTACCAACTGAGCTACTCCCGCATTGCGAGGGCAAATATAGTAACTATCTTTAATTTGAAGCAAATAAAAATTTAATTTTTTTATAAAATTGATTTATTTTGCAATCCAAGCATATATCTTTTCTAAAATAACTCTAAATTAGAACAAAAAATTAGAACAAAAGATGGATATCAATTTTAAAAAAATTTCTACTTATGGATCAATCAATTAAGCATAAAGAGAATGAAACCAATGGCATTTTTTATTTAGAATTAGAGAATAAAATAGTATCTGAACTCACTTACGTAAAAAAGGAACCCAATATTTTGATTATTGATCGTACCGAAACCAAAAAGGCGGAAGAAGGAAAAGGTTTGGCTTCAAAATTAGTAGAATATATAGTTATGTATGCTAAGGAGAATAATTATAAAATAGATCCGCTTTGTCCTTTTGCTGAAGTAAAATTTGATGAAAACGAAGCCTATCAAAAAATAAGAGCATAAGTTGAACATAGAAATGAAAGAAGTAGATGCTGCGGTAGTTTTACCTATACGCCAAAAAGTACTTAGAGAAGGAAAGCCTATAGAAATGTGTAAAATGCCTGGAGATGAACTTTCGTCAAGCATTCATTTAGGTCTTTTTTACGAAAATAAATTGGCAGGAATTGCTACTTTAATGGTAGATGCACATCCAGATTTCCCCGATCTTTCTCAATTACGCTTGCGCGGAATGGCGGTTTTGCCCGAATTCCAGAAAAAGCAATTAGGTAAATTATTAATAGAAGAAGCGATCAATATTTCTCAAAAAAAACATGCTGACATTCTGTGGTTTAATGCTAGAGAAACGGCCATTGGATTTTATGAAAAATTTGATTTTTCCGTAAAAGGAAATGGGTTCCTCATTGAAGACGTAGGCAATCATTTTTTGATGTATAAAGAATTATGAATAGAAGAAATTTTATAAGCAAAAGTACTGGCACAGCCGCAGTTAGCCTACTTCCAGTCTCTTTTTGGAGCTCTCTTTGGCTGCAAGAATTCACAATAGAAGAACTTACAGGAAAAGCGAATGTATCATTTTATGGTAAAAATTATCAACTTCGGAAAGAAGTAAACAAAGCATTTTTAAAGATGCAAGCCAAAGCTAAAAAGGAAGGGATTCATATTCAAATTGTTTCTGCTTATCGCAGCTACGAACGACAAACACAAATTTTTAATGCTAAATTTAATCGGTATACCAAACAAGGTTTATCTGGAAAAGATGCGGTCAATAAAATTATTGAATACTCTACCATTCCAGGAACTTCTAGACATCATTGGGGAACCGACATCGATATTATTGATGCCAACGCCAAGCAGCCTAAAAATGTTTTAATGCCGAAAAATTATAGTGAAGATGGTCCTTATTGCGATATGAAAATCTGGCTAAATAAACACAGTGAAAAATTTGGCTTTTATATAGTGTACACAGATAATCCCAAGAGAAAAGGTTTTTATCCTGAACCATGGCATTTCTCCTATAAGAAAACTTCTGTAGCGATGTTAAAAGCCTATCAAGATATAGATTTTAAAAAAATCATCACTCAAGATACAAATCTTAGAGGAAGAGAATTTTTAACGGAATCGTTTTTAAATACGTATAAAAAAGAGCATATTTTAGATATTAATCCGGCATTACTTCCGTAAAGTAATTTTAGCATAACTTTATATGAGAAAGAGCACTAACTTCTTTAACTTTGCGACAAAACAAAATCATGTCGAACAAAGCTATTTTAGTCATTTTAGATGGCTGGGGAGAGACAAGCAATAAGAGTGTATCTGCTGTAGACCGAGCCAATACTCCTTTTATAGATTCCTTATATAAAAAATATCCACACGCTTTATTGCGCACCGATGGGGAACATGTAGGCTTGCCTAAGGGGCAAATGGGAAATAGCGAAGTAGGACATCTTAATCTGGGAGCAGGAAGAATTGTATATCAAGATCTTGCCAAAATAAATAAAGCCGTAGAGCATAAATCTCTAGGCTCAGAGCCTGTTTTAGAACAGGCTTTTGATTATGCGATAAGTCACGAGAAACCTATTCACTTTATAGGTTTACTTAGTGATGGCGGAGTTCATTCTCACATCAATCATTTAAAGGGACTGTTAGAGTCTGCGCACACGTTTGGCGTTAAAGATAAATACGTACACGCTTTTACCGATGGTAGAGATGTAGACCCTAAGTCGGGATTAGGTTTTGTAAAAGATTTACAAAGTGACTTAGAGAAAACGGATAGTACTTTAGCTTCTGTCATTGGAAGATATTATGCTATGGATCGTGATAGACGCTGGGAAAGAACCAAAAAAGCCTATGATTTATTAGTAAATGGCGTGGGAGAAGAAACTTCTTCTGTATTAAGTCATATTCAAAAAAGTTATGAGAAAGATATAACCGATGAGTTTTTAGAACCCATTTTAGTAAATACGGAAGGAAAAACTCATACCATTGAAAAAGGAGACGTTGTCATTTTCTTTAATTTTAGAACTGATAGAGGTAGGCAATTAACGCACGCTTTGACGCAGGAAGACGTGGCTCAATATAATTTAAAGAAGCTTCCGTTGTATTTTGTGACGATGACCAATTATGACGATACTTTTTCTAATATTAACGTGGTATTCAATAAAGATCACATCAAAGCAACTTTGGGAGAGACCCTAGAATATGTAGGAAAAACCCAGTTAAGAGCTGCAGAAACAGAGAAATACCCTCATGTTACTTTCTTTTTCTCTGGCGGAAGAGAGACACCGTTTAAAGGAGAAGAACGCATTTTAGTACAATCGCCAAAGGTTGCAACTTACGATTTGCAACCCGAAATGAGTGCGGTAGAATTAACCGATAAGCTCGTAGATAAGATTGAAGACAACGATAAAGATTTTATTTGTATTAACTTCGCTAATCCAGATATGGTAGGACACACTGGTGATTTTGACGCAGCGGTTAAGGCTTGCGAAACTGTTGATGCTTGTTTAAAAAGAGTGGTAGAAGCGGGAATGGAGAATTATAACTTTATTATCCTAGCAGATCATGGCAATAGCGAGAAGATGAAAAACGAAGATGGTTCTGCCAATACAGCACATACTACCAATCCTGTACCTGTTATTTTAATTTCTTCGGAAGAAAAACAAATAAAAGACGGAATTCTAGGCGATATTGCTCCTACCCTTTTAGAGCTCATGGAGGTCAATAAACCCGAGTTGATGACGCAAAATAGTTTACTAGTATGAAAACAACAAGCCTCTTTTTAATCGTCGCATTAGCCTTCTTTTCTTGCAAAAGCAATGAAGAGGTGCAAAAAGAAACTACACATACTACAAGTGTAACTACAAGTGTAAAAACAGAGGCAAAAAATTCTTCCGAAGTAAAAATTTCTCCGCAAGAGGAGGAGTACACAGGAATTATTACCGAAGAGGATCTTACATCTGGAATTTTAAAAGTTTGGTTTATGCCTGGCTATGAAGCTTACGATCCAGATCAAGAAACTGTAGATAAAATTGATAAAAATATTGACGACTACAGTATAAAGGTATTTATGGGAACCTGGTGTTCCGATAGTAGGCGCGAAATTCCAAAATTTTTTAAATTATTAGATAGAATAGATTACAATCAAAATAACTTGGAGGTAATCACTACTGATTTATATAAAACAACAAAACAAGGATACGAAAAAGAGTACAACATAGACTTTGTTCCTACCATTATTTTTATTGATAAAAATGGAGAAGAAGTAAATCGTTTTGTAGAATTTCCACAAGAATCCTTAGAAGAAGATATTTTAAAAATTGTAACCAACCAGCCTTATACAAATAGTTACGCAGATTAAATATTATGACAAATAATAAATCCTTATTGATAGCAGTCGACTTTGATGGTACCATTGTAGAAAATAAGTATCCTAAAATTGGAGAACCGACTATTTTTGCTTTTGAAACTTTAAAAAAGCTTCAAGAAAAAGGTCACCGATTGATTTTGTGGACGTACCGATACGGAAAAGAGCTAGATGAGGCTGTAAAATTTTGTGAAAAACACGGTGTTGTTTTCTATGCTGTGAATCAAAGTTTTCCAGAGGAGGAATACGATTCTAAAGTAAGTAGAAAAATCAATGCAGATCTTTTTATCGATGATAGAAATATTGGAGGATTAGTGGGATGGGGTGAAATCTATCGAATAATCCTAGAGGAAAAACCAGAACATTTAAAACCTAAAAAAAAGAAAGGTTTATTTTCCTTTCTTAAATAAAAGTATATGATTATAACTAAAACCACAGAAGAGATTGAATTAATGAGAGAGAGCGCTTTAGTAGTATCTAAAACTCTTGGAGTGATTGCTAAAGAAGTAAAACCAGGTGTTACCACCTTACAATTGGATAAGCTTGCGGAAGATTTTATAAGATCTGAAGGTGCCATTCCCGGTTTTTTAGGTCTTTATGACTTCCCCAACTCTCTATGCATGAGTCCCAACGCACAAGTTGTTCATGGGATACCTAATGATGAGCCGCTGCAAGAAGGAGATATTATTTCTATTGACTGTGGAGCAATTAAAAATGGGTTTTATGGAGATCACGCTTATACTTTTGCCGTGGGAGAAGTGGATGAAGAAGTGAAAAAATTATTACAAGCAACCAAAGAATCTTTATATAAAGGAATTAGAGAGTTTAAAATTGGAAATCGTGTGGGCGATGTAGGTTATGCCATTCAAAAATATGCCGAAGACCACGGTTACGGTGTAGTAAGAGAATTGGTAGGACATGGTTTAGGAAAAACAATGCATGAAGATCCAGAAATGCCCAATTACGGAAAAAGAGGAAGAGGAAAGAAATTTGTAGAAGGAATGGTCGTTGCCATAGAACCTATGATTAATATGGGAACAAAGAATATAAAACAACTTAAAGATGGTTGGACAATTCTTACTCGAGATGGTAAACCTAGTGCGCATTTTGAACATGATGTAGCATTAGTAGACGGTAAGCCAGAGCTCTTATCGACATTTGATTACATTTATGAATCTTTAGGAATTGAAAGTGATGAAGAAAGAGAATTTAGAAAATAAAGAAAGTTTCTATCTTAACAATAATCTCTTAGAAGAATGGAAATTTTATTTTGAAGATAACTGGGCAGAAGGCTATGAAGTAGCCCTTTCTAGCAAAGGCAGGATAATGAATTTTGTAAGGAGTAAAGGGGGAAAAATTCTTAAAGGCAGCAAAATTAATGGCTATCCTATCTTTAATACACGTTTAAAAAACGGAAAAAGAAATAATTTCTATACGCATAAGATAATGGCAAAAGCTTTTCTGGAAAAGCCAGAGGATGGTTTATTTGTAATTCATAAAAATTATGATAAAACCGATAATAATCTAAATAACTTGCAATGGGTAAACCGAAAACAATGGGAAGCTCATCAAGACAATAATCCAAAAGTTATCGCAAAAAGAAAAAGTAAAAGTAGAAGCTTCTCTAAACTCAGTTTTGGCCAAGCAACTATTCTTAAGAAAAAACTTTTAGATCCTAATAGACGAACAAGATTAAAAGTACTGGCCAAACAATTTGGAGTTTCAGAAATGCAATTGCACCGTATTAAAACTGGAGAAAACTGGGCTGATATAAAAGTATGATCAAAAAAGGATTTCGGTTTATTCTAAACCACATTCCCAGGCCTATACTTATTAAATTAAGTTATTTGGCAAAACCCATTTTGGCGGTTGGTCTTAGGGGTGATAAATATACAGATCCTATTGACGGTAAAAGTTTTTCTTCTTTTTTACCTTACGGATATGTGCATCAACGTTCTAATGTATTATCACCTTCCACCTTATCTTTAGAAAGGCATCGTTTATTGTGGTTATATCTAGATAGAAAAACAGACTTTTTCATCAAGCCGCGAAAAATGCTTCATTTTGCGCCAGAACAGGCATTTTACAAAAAGTTTAAAAACTTAAAACATCTAGATTATACCACCACCGATTTAAATTCACCTTTGGCAGATGTAAAAGCCGACATTTGTGAGCTTCCTTTTAAAGATAATAGTTATGATGTTATTTTTTGCAATCACGTACTAGAGCATATTCCGAATGATGATGTGGCTATGGAAGAATTGTATCGGGTTTTAAAACCTGGTGGCTTTGCTATTTTGCAAATTCCGCAAGATCTAGAACGAGAAATCACTTTTGAAGATGATAGCATTACCGATCCAAAAAAAAGAGCTGAAATTTTTGGTCAATACGATCATGTACGAATTTATGGTCAAGATTATTTTACGAAGCTAGAAGCAAAAGGTTTCGAGGTAGAGCAAATCTGTCTTGGCAATGAGCTTACTTCAGCAGAAATTGACCGCTATCGCATTAATTCAAAAGAAATTCTACCGGTTTGTCGTAAACCTATTTAAAAACTAGAATACTTCACATATAAATAGTCAAAATTTTCATTTCTTTTATACCTTTGCGCTTCCTAAAAATGAGATCATGTATCACAAGAATATAAAACTTTTTTTAGCTGCCGCGATCATCGCATTTGCAGTGTACCAATTTATTGAAGGGAATATAGGAAACGGGATTGCTCTCATTCCGCTTGCGGGAATTTTTGTCTTTTTATACTTCAAAAATGAAATGATTCTTTTGGCTTTTATGCGTTTGAGAAAGCAAGATTTTGAAGGTGCAAAAAAATGGTTGGATAAAATTAAAGATCCTGAAGCTGCTTTAACTACCAAACAACAAGGTTACTATTACTATTTACACGGTCTTATGTTTTCTCAAAAAAATATGACCAAAGCTGAAAAGTATTTTAAGAAAGCCATTAAATTAGGACTTTCTATGAGTCAAGATTTAGCGATGGCCAAACTAAACTTAGCGGGTATTGCTATGTCTAAAAGAAGAAAACGAGAAGCACAAATGCTGTTGAAGGAGGCTAAAAAAGCAGATAAGCATGATATGCTTGCTGATCAAATCAAAATGATGAAACAGCAAATGAAAAAAATATAAATTTCTTACTAAAAATACACACTTAAATCATTTATTTAACAAAAAATCTCGGCTTTGTCGGGATTTTTTGTATCTTCAAGTGAATCTTAACAGAATAAGTGTGAAATTATTTCTACAAATTCTATGTATTGGCTTATTTAGTGTATCTGTTGCAGCTCAAACACAGGAAAGAAAGGTATTTTTTTCTGAAGCTGTAGGGATTCATGTGCCCAAATATAAAAAGAAGGCACAAAAGGCCTACCGAGAAAGGAATACAGAATACGCAGAGTTCTTGTTCGATTCTATTGTAAAAAATCATCTCGCAGGTACTTATATTGATAATTTTAATATCAATTGTATCAAAAAAAGCAGGAAATGCTTCAATGATTTTAAAAAACCAATTTACTTAACCACATATGCTTCATGGTGTGTTCCGGGGAAAGGCGAAATACCTGCACTCAATGAACTGGCAAAAAAATACAAAGATAAAATTGATTTTATTGTTCTTTTTTGGGATCAGAAAAAAAAGGTAAAAGAGGTTATCTCCGATTATAAACGATTTATCGATATTGTATATGTAGATGAATTAGAAAATAAAGATGCCTATATCGTAAAGACAATGAAGCATTCTTTGGGTTTTCCTACCACCTTTTTTATAGGCTCTGATAAGAAAATAATTCATATTGATCGTACGGCAAAACTTCCATATACAGATCCTTTCGAAAATTCTTACAATCTTAATTTCAACAGTTTATCTTCGGGAGTTTCAGAGATCTTGGCTCACGAGGAAGAGCTTCTGGCAAATACTCCGTTTACTTTAGATTGAGAACTCTAGACAGTTTAGCAGTGTGTTGGTAATATCTTTGTTTGTCATTTAGAACGCAGCTTGTGGAGTAAAAAATCTTTATTCCGAAAAAAGAATTTCTCCTACGGGAAAATAAAAGCTTATTATAATTTTAATACTTTTTTAAACTACAGTCCAATTCTATAATAAAGGAGCCCAAAGTCTACAAAAAGATTCTTTTAAACGCATCCTAATTCCTCTTTCCTTCCAAGTATCCATATCTACAGATTCACATTCTTCTATATCCTTTTCATATATAGAAATCATCTTTTGGCTAATTTCTGCATTATAAATTAAAGCATTTACCTCAAAATTAATTTCAAAACTTCGATAATCCATATTAGAAGTTCCCACAGTAGTAAACTCTCCATCAACCACCATAGATTTGGCGTGAATCATTCCCTTACAATAATGATACACTTTAATATCTGATTCTAAAATATCTAATATGTACGAGTTTGTCGCATATTTTGCCGCCCAAGAATCTCCTTTTTTGGGAATCAAAAGTTTTACCTCTACACCTCTCCTACTAGCAGTTTTTAAAGCGGTTAAAATTTGATCATTAGGTATAAAATACGGAGTGGTAATATGAATACTTTTATTGGCAGAATTTATTGCGGTAAATATTGCCTCCATAATGTGTGGCCAATTAGAATCTGGTCCACTAGCTGCAATCTGCACTGCTACTTCTCCTGAGTTTTCCATCTTCGGAAAAAAGCGATCGATGATTTTTATTTCTTGGTTGGAAACAAAATTCCAATTCAGTAAAAAATGCGATTGTAAAGACTTTATCGCATTACCCTCTATGCGAAGGTGCGTATCTCTCCAATATCCCTTTTTACAAGGGTTTACGTAATCATCAGAAATATTAACTCCGCCCACGTAACCTAAAGTGCCATCGATAATCGCAATTTTTCGATGATCTCTATAATTTAATTTTCGAGTTAAATTAGGAAACCAAACCGGCATAAAGGGAAAAATCTCAATTCCAGCAGATTGCATTCGCTTTACTTGTTTTCCGTTAAGAATACTTCCTACATAATCATAAATTACTCTTACCCTAATGCCTTCTTGAGCCTTTTTACATAAAATTTTTATCAATTGAAGCCCAATACTATCTGAATTAAAAATATAATACTCCAGATGAATATGGTCTTTGGCTTGTTTTAAATCGTTAAAAAGAGATTCAAATTTTTTCTCTCCATTGAGAAGTATTTTTACATCATTTCCAAAAGTGAGCGGTTTCTTTTGGTTATTTTGAAGAAGTTTGACAATATTCACATGGCTATTTAAAAAACTATCTTCATATTTTTCTAGTTTTTGCTCTCCTAGTAAAAGCTTCTTTTCCCATCTCTTTACTCTTTTATCGTTAAACACTTTGCGACGTTTAAACATCTTATCTTTTCTATATTCTTGTCCGAAGAAAAAATAAATCAGTAAACCTACAAAAGGGAGTACGATAAGCGATAAAATATAGGATACCGTGGTGATGGGATTTCTATTATTTAAAATAATAAAAAACGCCGTACCAATTGCTATCACATAATTGAGGATAAGCAGACTAAAAAAAACATGATTCTGAATAAACTCTAGCATCTAAGGCTTATAAGTATACGTGCCCTTTTCTGGAATCTCAATTTGATATGCCTTCCTAGATGCATTATTAAGATGAGCTTCTCTTAACCAAGGATTATGAATTTTTAAAATTTTATAATTGATTCCAAATTCTTTCGCAAACTTACCAAAATCGCTTACCGCAGTATCCACTTTTACCTGATTTACCTGAATGGGTTCATACAAATCATCTTCCGTAAAGTTAAATCCATAATTTCCTGGATCACTCAATATTGTTTTCAAGGCTAAAATTCTAAAAACATATCTTCCAGTTTCGCTGTTTAAAAGTAGATCGTAGTAATCGTGCACATATTGGCGATCTTGTTGACGCGTAATCCCATAGTTACCAGCATTATAAGCCGCAGCTGCCAAAGTCCAACTTCCAAACTTAGCTTTAGACTCTAATAAATATTTACAAGCGGCTTCTGTAGATTTTTGAATATGGTAGCGTTCATCTACGTTTTCATTTACTTCTAAGCCGTGTTCTTTCGCAGTAGATTTCATAATCTGCCAAAATCCGGTTGCGCCTGCTGGAGAAACAATTTGTGTAAGTCCGCTTTCTGCTACTGCTAAATATTTAAAATCATCTGGAATACCGTGTTTCTTTAAAATTGGCTCTATGATAGGAAAGTACTTTTCTGCCCTTTTAATTAAAAGCAAACCGTTAGATTGCCAGTAGGTATTTACCAACAATTCTCTATCCATACGTTCTTTAATATCTGGGTTTTCTGTTGGCACTTTTTCACCTGCAAAATTCAAATTCTCAGGAATAGCTAAAGCATAGATGTTATAATCTTTTACTGCCTTTTCAGGATCTTTTTGTTGTAAGATGTACTCTTGGGGAGCAGGAAGTTGTGTAAAAGAACTTATGGCTTGCACTCCTACTCCTGCAACGGTAACCGCGCCTATAATGGTAACTATATTTTTTATTGCTTTCATTGCGTATTTTTATATGCTCTTGGAAGATTCTCAACTGCTATTTTACCAAATTTTAGTTCAAATTTTCCTTTATGATTATTTTTTTACAGTCTAACTTTATTTCGGTTTTACCGACTCTTTTTCTACTTTCTTCTTCTTCATTTTACCTTCCAAAATAAGTTCGGGTAAATGCTCATTAAACCACCTAAATCTATCTACCACCATAATGTGAGTTCCATTTTTAATCGTGATACAATCTTTTATATTCTTATGCGGAAAAATGATATCCTTATCTCCGTGAATATGAATCACATTAGGCAAAGTATCTTCTTGATCCCAAAACAACATTTGCTCTAAAGCCCAATCTATATAAGTTTGGTCACTTACAGATAAATATTGCTGGTACAATTGTGCTCTTTTGGTTAAATAATTTCCTACCGGCAATTTTTCTAAACCTTCTATCTTATCCACTAAACTTGTAGGTAAAATTTTGTAAAGTGCTGTTTTCTTAGCAAAACGCATAGATGTTGGCAATTCAAATTTATTCTTTACCGTAGAAATTAAAATTAATCGCTTTACGCGGATTTGCTTACTCATCTCCTGTACAATAACTCCGCCAAAAGAAACTCCAATCAAAACAGGATTTTCATGATGGACGTCTGCTAACATTCTGGTCGTATACTCTTTTAAACTTTCCTTAAGAATGGGAATCTTCCATTCTAACCAATGCATCTTAAATTGATTTTCGGGTAGTTTTATATGCTCAAATATACTTGGATTCGCCGCCATTCCAGGCATAAAATAAACGTGAATCAACTTATCTTGGTTCATCTTTTAACACGGGTTTACACTAAAACGATAAAAATATAGAGTAAATTTACAGGTAAAAATATTTGATAAATTCGGTTTTACCACAAATAAAAGGTTAAAACTAAATCAATTTTATTTTTACTTCACCCCATTTCAATATAGAACCTAATTTACCTATTATGGAAACCATCGAAGTTAAAGACAATGAATTTTTACGACAGTTTGAAAGCCTCGTGGAAGAAGAGTTAATCACCCTCGAATATTCCAAACAAGAAAGAAAAATTTTCTTATCTAAAATACAGATTTCTGACGAAAAAAGAGAAAACGGTACTCTAGAAAAATTTTTAACGGCCGTTTTTGACCATATAGAAGAAGCGAGCCGCATTCGAGTTGTACCTACCAGTAAAGAGGTGGTTAAGTTTTTTAGAGCCAACAAATCTAAATATTCAGATTTGCTTCCTATTGGAATGAATATTTAAGCCATCACTTTTTCTTTAGCAAACTCAAAACGTACCAATCCATCTTCATCAATTTCCGTTAAGGTAACTTGATACAAGGTATTTACATAAGATGGATCCCAAGGCATTTTTACTTTTACGTAGTTTTCCGTAAAGCCGTGAATATACCCTTCCTTATTTTCACCTTCAAAAAGTACTTCTAAGGTATTTCCTAGCTGACTTTCATAAAATGCCCGACGTTTTTTAGCGGAAAGACCTCGCAACATTTTGCTTCTCTTCTTTCTCACTTTAAGCGGAACAGCATTTTCCATTTCGGCTGCAGGCGTATTATCTCTTTCAGAATAGGTGAAAACGTGCAAGTATGAAATATCGAGCTCGTTTAAGAAGTTATAGGTTTCTAAAAAAAATTCATCTGTTTCTCCCGGAAAGCCAACAATCACGTCTACCCCAATACAAGCATTTGGCATCACGCGCTTAATTTGCGTTACGCGATCTACGTACAAACCGCTCATATAACGACGTTTCATCTTTTTGAGTAATTCATCGCTTCCGCTTTGCAACGGAATATGAAAATGCGGCACAAACGCATTGCTTTGCGCTACAAAATCTATAGTTTCATTTTTTAACAAATTAGGCTCAATAGAAGAAATACGCAATCTTTCAATTCCCTCCACCTCATCTAGAGCTTTTACCAAATCTAAAAATGTATGTTCGTGGCGTTTGTTGCCAAACTCTCCTTTTCCATAATCTCCAATATTTACACCGGTGAGCACAATTTCTTTAATATTTTGCTCAGAGATTTCTTTAGCATTTTGAAGCACATTCTCTAAAGTGTCACTTCTAGAAATACCTCTGGCCAACGGAATAGTACAATAGGTACATTTATAATCACAGCCGTCTTGCACCTTTAAAAAGGCACGCGTACGATCTCCAATACTGTAAGAACCCACATAAAAGTCGGCTTCATCAATTTCACAGGAATGCACTTCTCCCATGTCGTTTTTAGTAAGATCGTTCAGGTAATCGGTGATTTTAAACTTTTCGGTAGCGCCGAGTACTAAATCTACGCCGTCTACATCTGCTAATTCTTCTGGCTTTAATTGGGCATAACATCCAATAGCTACTACAAAGGCATCGGCATTTACTTTTTGAGCTTGCTTTACGATGGTTTTAAAACGCTTATCGGCATTTTCGGTAACGCTACACGTATTGATCACATAAATATCTGCCCTCTCTGTAAATTCTACTTTAGAAAAACCTTCATTTTTAAAAGTTCTGGAAATCGTAGAAGTTTCAGAAAAATTTAATTTACAACCTAAGGTGTAAAAAGCCACTTTTTTATTTTCGTGCATCATAAAGCTCTTTCGTAATCTTTTAGTAATATTGCTTTTAAAGTAAAATCCTAAAATGTAAAGGAAATTTTTCCGCCAAACGGAAAGAGTTCAAACTTCCTTTCAAACATTTATCAAAGGAGTCTTCATCTTTGGTTTACATACCAACTTCTGAATTACTTTAAAAATGCGTGCAAATATACGACCTTAAATTTTTATACTCAAATTGAATAGAATTGCTTGCTTCATAAAAACCAACTATTTAGCCTTATTATTTCTAATGATGCTTTTCACCTCTTGTGAAAATACCTCAACTGCCAAAAAAGACCATTTGGTTTTTAGGTATAATGAGCACGCCAACATTACTTCTCTAGATCCTGTTTTTGCCAAAGACCAGCGTAATATTTGGGCTTGTAACCAACTCTACAATAGTTTAATTCAGTTAGATGACGAACTCAATACGCAACCTGATATTGCTAAATCTTGGGAGGTTTCTAAGGATGCAAAAACCTACACTTTTCATTTAAGAAAAGATGTTTATTTTCATGAACACCAAATTTTCGGAACCAAAAAAACGAGGAAAGTAACTGCTAAAGATGTGGTATATAGTCTTGAGCGCTTAACCGATTCTAAAATTGCTTCTCCCGGAAGTTGGGTTATGCAACAAGTAAAAAACATTTCTGCCAAAAATGACTCCACGCTTGTCGTCGAATTAAATCAAGCATTTCCTGCTTTTTTAGGTTTACTTTCTATGAAATATGCCAGCATTATTCCTACGGAAATGGAAGAACTCGATTTTAGAAAAAATCCTATTGGCACGGGACCTTTTCATTTTAAACGCTGGGAAGCCAATGAAAAATTAGTCTTTAGAAAAAATGATCTTTATTTTGAAAAAGATAAAAATGGCAAGGCGCTTCCTTACCTCGAAGCTGTTGCCATTACTTTTTTACCCGACAAGCAAAGTGAATTTTTACAATTTGCTCAAGGAAAAATAGATTTTCTTAGCGGATTAGATCCTTCCTATAAAGATGAATTATTAAATGCAAAAGGAGAATTACAACCCAAGTATCAACAGCGCATTCAAATGTTACGCGCGCCTTATTTAAACACCGAATATTTAGGGCTCTATCTAGATTACCCTTCTGCGGAGTTAAATTCTCAAAAGTTGCGTCAGGCTATCAATTATGGTTTTGACAGAAATACGATGATCACTTATTTAAGAAACGGAATTGGCACTCCAGCTACTTCAGGATTTATCCCCAAAGGCTTGCCTGGATTTTTAGATTCTACGTATTACGAATACAATCCGCAGAAAGCGAAGGCACTTATCGAGGCATTTAAAAAAGAGACAGGAGAACAACATCCTAAAATAAGCATTAGCACCAATGCTTCATATTTAGATTTGTGCGAATACATTCAGCGGGAGTTACAAAAAGTAGGTTTGCAAGTAGAAATCGATGTGATGCCTCCTTCCACTTTACGTCAACAACGCTCGGCAGGAAAATTAGCTGCTTTTCGTGCCAGTTGGATCGCCGATTACCCCGACGCAGAAAACTACCTTTCCTTATTTTATAGTGAAAATTTTTCTCCGCAAGGTCCTAACTACACTCACTTTTCTTCTGAAACTTACGACGAAATCTACCGCCAAGCTTTAGAATTGGGAAACTTGGAACAAAGGATTCCGCTTTATCAGCAAATGGACTCTATTATGATGACTCAAGCAGCAGTAGTTCCTTTGTATTATGATGAAGTAATTCGGTTTACGCAAAATGATGTGGAAGGTCTAGGAATTAATCCCATCAATTTATTAGATTTAAAACGGGTAAAAAAATTGAAGGAGTGAGAATCCTAAATTTCTCTACGTATCTTTACAAAAAAATTACCTGAAATGAGTCGTCGTATAGAATTGAGAAACGTAAATGTTACGCGCTACATCACGCCTTTACGGGAAGGAGGATCGCTGCCCGCGGTAGCTGATGCCGATGACGGATTTAAATATGTGATTAAATTTAAAGGTGCTGGTCACGGTGTAAAAGCTTTGATTGCCGAATTGATTGGCGGCGAAATTGCAAGAAAATTAGGTTTTAAAGTTCCAGAATTGGTCTATGCACATCTAGACGAAGCTTTTGGAAGAACCGAAGCCGATGAAGAAATTCAGGATTTATTAAAAGGAAGTCAGGGTTTAAATTTAGGCTTACACTTTTTAACGGGCGCCATCAATTTTGATCCTGTAGTCACTACAGTAGATGCCCAACTAGCCTCAGAGATTGTATGGCTAGATGCATTTATCACTAACATAGATCGTACGTTTAGAAACACCAATATGCTTATTTGGAATAAGGAGGTTTGGCTTATAGATCACGGTGCCGCCTTATATTTTCATCATTCTTGGACCAATTGGGAGAAGAGCGCTCAAAGCGTTTTTCCTTATATTAAAGATCACGTTTTATTGCCTCAAGCCAGTCTTTTAGCCGAAGCAGATCATAAATTAAAGCAATTACTGAGTCCAGATGTATTGCAGAAGATTGTCAACCTAATCCCTAAAGAATGGTTAACTTGGGAAGGTACTCCAGAAACCTCAGAAGAGATTAGGAACGTTTACTATAAGTTTTTAACGACCCGCTTAACCTATTCTAATTTATTTTTAAAAGAAGCACAGCATGCAAGGGAAACACTTATATGAATATACCATCGTTAGGATTGTACCCAAAGTAGAACGTGAGGAGTTCTTTAATGTTGGGATTATCTTATATGCTAAACAAAGCAAGTTTATTGATATGCGCTATCATTTAAATCCTCAAAAACTAAACGCATTTTGTCCTGATCTAGATCTAGAGCAAATCAAAAAAAACTTAGAAGCTTTTAGAGCGATAAGTTTAGGTCAAAAAGAGGCTGGTCGTATTGCCGAAATGGATATGGCTTCGCGTTTTAGATGGCTTACCGCGACTCGTAGCTCTGTGATACAAACCTCCAAAACACATCCTGGCTTTAGCGATTCTCTCCCCGAAACGGTGCAATGTCTTTTCAACGAATTGGTATTATAACATCAGTATTTTTTGCGTTAGGGATTGCAATGGAAATCCTTTTTCTTTCTTTTTGAAAGAAAAAGATTGTAGTGTAAAGCCCGACCCGCTAGGGTAACGCCCATATAAAAAAACTATCTTTTAATTCCCATTTTGTTGATCCAGCGCACATAATCTTGGCGGTTATTATTGTGCTGCCTTAACGTCTTGGCGAACTTATGATAACCAGGATTTTCTGGATTTGCCACAAAATAAAAGTAATCGTGGTTTTCGTTTTGCAGCACCGCATCGATGGATGAAATATCTGGCATCGCAATAGGCCCAGGCGGTAACTCTCTGTTTCTATAGGTGTTATAAGGGGATTCTATCTCTAAATCTTTGTATAAAACACGTTTAATTACGGTATCAAAATCATTGTTTGCTTTTTTAACAGCATAGATTACCGTTGGGTCAGCGTCTAATTTCCAACCATTTTTGTGTCGGTTCATATAAACTCCCGCCACTCTTTTTCTTTCATCTACTTTGGCAGTTTCCTTTTGCACAATAGAAGCGACTACGCTTACTTCCTTAGGATTCAGATTTATTTTTTTGGCTTGCTCTAAACGAGAAGTATTCCAAAAGCGATGATATTCTTTAAGCATTCTTGCTCTAAACGCTTCTGCGGAAGTGTTCCAATACAATTCATATTGGTTGGGAATGTACATAGAAAGTGCAGTCTCTGCCGAAAAATCGTTTTCCTTTAAAAAAGTAGCATCTTGCATTACGGTGAGTAAACTTAGACTGTCGGGTTCTATTTGTTGCGCCACTCTTCCTGCCAAATTCTCTAAGCGCTCTTGGTTATTAAAAATCACAGAAACCGGTTCATTTTTACTTCTAAGCGTATTGATGATCTCATTATTATTCATTCCTTTTTTAAGAATAAATCTTCCTGCTTTTAAATGAGAAACATATCCTTTTCGCTTTGCCACCTGATCAAAATCACTTAAATCTTTTACCAAAGGTTTTAATTCTTCTAAAACGTCTTGGTAAGAATCCTCACTAGACACATATACTGAGGCTTCTTGCTCAGAAAATTGAGTATTGGGAGAAAAGATGGTGTTATAAATAAAATAACTAAAAATAGCGATCACTACCACTCCTAAAATAACGATTATTACTAATATTTTTTTAATATACATGCTTAATTAATTGGTATAAGATTTCATTTTTATAGGTGCCATCTACAAGCATCCAATCTTTTTTTGTTCCTACTTGCACAAATTCAGCTTTTTTAAAAAGCTTCCTACTTGGCATATTATCCTCTGGAATATTGGCGTAAAGTTGGTGTAATTTTAGATGAGTAATCGCATAATTCGTCAGCAATTTTAAACTTTCTAAAGCAAAACCTTTTTGTCTCATTTTAGACGAGGCAATTACAATGCCTACTCCTGCTCTGCGATGAGCAGGATCAAAATCAAAAATATCTATAAACCCCAAAGGTTTTTGAGTTTCTTGAGAAATAATAGCCAAACGTAATTGCTTGGTTTCATAAATATCTAAATGGCTACTTTCTAAATACTTTCTAAGTATAAATTTAGAGAAAGGAACTTGCGTTTCGCTTACTTTCCACAAACTTTCATCATTTTCTACTTCTTCCAAAAAAAGCAAATCTTCTGGCTCTAAAGCTCTTAAATATACTAATTTTCCTTTTAATGTTAACATAGAATACTGCCTTCAAAAACAAATTGAGCCGGCCCCGTAAGCCATACATTTTTATAATTTCCATTCTCTTCGTCAAAGCTAACGGAAAGACTTCCGCCTTGAGCGACGATGGCAACTTTATCATTTTGAATTAGTTTTGCTTTGTGCGCAGCGATCGCCACGGCAGTTACGCCTGTTCCACAAGACAAAGTTTCATCTTCCACGCCTCTTTCGTAAGTTCTCACTTGCAAATAATCCTCTTGAGGGCTTACGAAATTTACATTCACACCTTCTTTTTTATAGTCTTCGCTGTAACGGATTTTTGCTCCGGTTTCTTTAATATTCAGCTGATCTACATTTTCCATAAAACTCACATGATGAGGAGAGCCCGTATCTAAAAAATAAGCATCATTTACTTTCTCCACCTTCAAAACATCTTGCATTTGCAAGCTTACCAAATGCTCTTCAATACGAGCAGAATGTTTCCCATCTATCGCCGTAAAAGTGGCTTTTTCTTTAATGACACCTAAGAACTGAGCAAATTTCACGAGACATCTTCCGCCATTTCCACACATGGTGCTTTCATTTCCGTCAGAATTAAAATATACCATTTTAAAATCATCCTCAGGATCTTCAGAAGCTTCTAGAAGTATGAGTCCGTCTGCTCCAATACCAAATTTACGGTCACACAAAAAAGCGATGCGTTTGGTATCATTTTTGAAACTATGATCCCGATTATCAATCATGATAAAATCATTTCCGGTTCCTTGGTATTTATAAAATTTTAATGTCATTTCTTCGTTTAGTAAAATGCAAAGATACAATTTCCTAGCATAGAAAAAGACGTTAAAGTGACGTTAACCAAAGAAGGAATAGAAATTGATTTAGTTAATTTTAATATTTAAAAAGCGAAACGATTATGAAAAAAATATGGACGCTAGTCATAGTATCAGTTCTAGGTGGAGCGATTACTTTGGGCGCTTACAAAATGTTTTTGGAAGAAGATGGCGTACAAATTACCACCTCTTCTCAAGAAAAAACCTCCCCTATTAACTATGTTTCTAATTCTAATTACAGCAAAAACTTTAGCAGTAAAGATGCCGATTTTACAAAGGCTGCTGAAGAAACGGTGCATGCAGTAGTCCACGTAAAAAATGTAGCCATAGGAAGAAGTCCTGGCAGCATTGCTGAATATATGGAATATATGCGAAGCGGAAAAAGAAGCAGCCCTACTCAGCGTGCGATTCAGGGAGCAGGCTCTGGAGTAATTATTACGGAAGACGGATATATTGTAACTAACAACCATGTAATTAAAGGCGCTTCAGAAATTGAAGTCACCTTAAATAATAACCTTACGTACAAAGCAAAAATTATTGGAACCGATGAACGCGCCGATATTGCGTTGATAAAAATAAACGCAGACCAATTGGATTATCTTCCTTTTGGGGATAGCGATCAAATAAAATTAGGAGAGTGGGTTTTGGCCGTAGGAAATCCTTTTAATCTTACTTCTACTGTAACTGCTGGAATCGTGAGCGCGAAAGGTCGTGATTTGAGCAGAGGAGATCAACGTATGCAATCTTTTATACAAACCGATGCTGCGATAAATCCTGGAAATAGTGGCGGAGCTTTGGTAAATATTAATGGTGAACTTATTGGAATAAATACAGCCATCACCTCACAAACGGGTAGTTATATTGGTTATGGTTTTGCCGTTCCCAGCAATAATGCTAGAAAAATAATAGAGGATATTTTAGAGTACGGAGACGTTCAGCAAGCTATTTTAGGAATTACAGGCGGTACTTTGAATCCTGAAGCTGCCAAGCAATACAAACTTTCTATTTCTCAAGGAGTTTATATTAATTCTACAGAAGACGGCGCGAAAAAAGCGGGACTAAAAGAAGGAGATCTTATTACTAATATAGACGGTATTAGAATTAGAAAATTAGAAGATTTAACTTCTTACATTCAAACTAAACGGCCTAATGACGAAGTGCAAATCAATTATTTACGCAACGGAAGCGAAAAAATCACCAAAGTAAAACTTACCAAATTTGAAACCTTTGTCATTGAAGCGGCGGGAATAGAAATTACCAATGCGGGAGAATCTTTCTTAAGTCAATTTAATTCTACTGGTGGGGTGAAAATTTACCGACCATTATCTGATCAAATTGATATTGCAGTAAACGAATTTATCATTACCAAAGTTAACGATCAAAAGGTAAGCGATGTAGAAGACGTTAAAGAAATTCTCAAAAACATTCCGCAAAATCAAGTGACTAAACTTACATTTATGAACAAACGAGGGCAAGAAGAAAGCTATATTTTTAGGTAGAAATCTTATCAGAAAAAATTTTTAAAATCCTCTCTTACAAATACGTGAGAGGATTTTTGCTTTTTAGCCTATGAATATGGTTTAAATAATTATTTTTGCACGACCTTAAATCTTAACACAACATAAAATGAGTCAAAACGAGAAATACGAAAAGGAACTTGCTTTTCAAGCAGATAGAAGGAAAGCTACGGTAGAATTTATTAAAACCGTAAATGATTTATGGTATGATAAAGCGATAGAGCTTGTTCTTTTCAAAAATCAATTGATTGATAAAAGCGTTAGCGAAATTCTAAACCTGCACGAATATGCAGGAGAATTTGTAGAAAAACCAGTTTCGATATTTGACTCGGTTGAAATTGCTGAGGCTATTAAAACCATTGACCTTCCGCCAGCAAAATTGGATATCGGAAAACTAACTTATGAGTACCAAAAAGAAGCAGACAAATACAACAATGCGACTGCTTTTGTAAACGGGAAATTGGGAGAAGCCAAAAACTACGAAGATATAGAACCAAAAGATGTAGTTTTATATGGTTTTGGTAGAATTGGAAGGCTATTGGCTCGGGAACTCATGTCTAAAATGGGCAAAGGAAGTCAGCTTCGTTTAAGAGCTATCGTTCTAAGAGGAAAAATCGACGAAACTGTTTTAGAAAAAAGAGCATCTCTCTTACGAAGTGATTCGGTTCACGGAGATTTTTTAGGAACCGTTTCTTATTCCGTAGAAAAAAGTGCTTTAATTATTAATGGGACTACGGTTCATATTATTTCTGCCAACCAGCCCGAAGATATTGATTATACAGAGTATGGCATCAACGATGCTTTAGTGATTGATAATACAGGTGCTTTTAGAGATGATGAAGCTTTAAAAAGACACTTAACCAAAGGAGCTAGCAAGGTTTTACTAACTGCTCCAGGAAAAGGAGTTCCTAATATCGTACACGGCGTTAATCACAAAGAGCACAATCCAGATGAGGTTTCTATCTTCTCTGCCGCTTCTTGTACCACCAATGCGATTACGCCAGTTTTAAAAGCCATTGAAGATTCTTTAGGAGTAGAGCACGGTCATTTAGAAACCATACACGCTTACACCAACGATCAAAACTTGGTAGACAATATGCACAATAAATACAGACGAGGTCGTGCAGCCGCATTAAATATGGTAATTACAGAGACGGGTGCAGGAAAAGCAGTTGCCAAAGCACTACCTGTATTAGAAGGGAAATTAACCTCTAATGCTATTCGTGTTCCAGTTCCTAACGGTTCTTTAGCTATTTTAAACTTAAACATTAAAAAAGCGGTTACTTTAGACAAGTTAAACGACATCTTAAAGAAATATGCTTTGGAGGGAGATTTAGTAGAGCAAATTAAATATTCTATAGATAACGAATTGGTTTCTTCAGATATTGTGGGTTGTTCGGCGCCATCAATTTATGACAGTAATGCTACAATCGTGACCGAAGATGGTAAAAACATTATCTTATACATTTGGTACGATAACGAATACGGTTATAGCCACCAAGTTATTAGGTTGGCAAAATATATTGCCAAAGTAAGAAGATTCACTTATTATTAATAGACATATAACGTACTAGAACCTACTGTTTTCGCAGTAGGTTTTTTTATTAGAAAAAAGAAAGCATAAATTAGTATCTTTGCCGCTTTAAAATTGAACTCAACTTATATACAATAAGTAATAATTTTAAGACGTTGTGCTTACAAACTATAAAATACCTGAAATGAAAAAATCGTTTTTTAGCTTCTTTCTTGTTCTATTTCTTTGCGGAAGTGTTTTCGCTCAAGAAGAAGATTCACAAGAAAAAGATAACTCCATAAACGCACAGTTTACAGAGATGATTGAGGACGCCAACAACTATCAAGAATATAAAGTTGTTAAGCAGTTTAAACTTAATCAGCTTCAAAAAAACACCGTACAAGAACTTGAAGGTTTAAATAAAACCATTAAAGCTTCCAGTGATACGATTCAAAACCAAAGAAAAGAAATCGCTAAGCTTCAGCAGAAGTTAGACGAAACTAATGAAGATTTGGCTAACATTACACAAGAAAAAGATGACATTCAATTTTTGGGAGTTGCCACCAATAAAGGAACCTACCAAACTACCATGTGGGTGATTATTTTAACTCTTGTGCTTATTCTTTTGTTCTTTATCTATAAATTTAAGAATAGTAATGTACTTACTAAAGAAGCAAGAAAAAACTTAGCAGAAAATGAAGCTGATTTTGAGGAATTTCGTAAAATGTCGCTGGAAAAACAACAGAAACTAGGAAGAATGCTTCAAGACGAGAAAAATAAACAAGCTAATAAAAGCTAAAAACAGGTCTTAAGCATGCGAATAGATATCATCACGGTTGTCCCAGATATTCTTAAAAGTCCTTTTGAAGCTTCTATCTTAAAAAGAGCTATAGAAAAAGGTTTGGTAGAAGTGCATTTGCATAATTTAAGAGATTATGTAACCGATAATTACAAGCAAATTGATGATTATCAATTTGGTGGAGGTGCAGGTATGGTGATGATGGTAGAACCTATTGATAAATGCATTTCTCATTTAAAATCGCAACGCGATTACGATGAGGTCATTTATATGACTCCAGATGGAGAAACGCTCAACCAAAGTATAGCCAATCAACTTTCTTTAAAAGGAAATATTATTTTGCTTTGCGGACATTATAAGGGAGTAGACCAACGCGTGCGTGATCACTTTATTACCAAAGAAATTTCAGTAGGCGATTATGTACTAAGTGGCGGAGAGTTGGGGGCTGCCATAGTTTGTGATGCGGTGATTCGATTAATTCCAGGTGTGTTAGGGAACGAAACCTCTGCCTTAACAGATTCTTTTCAGGATGATTTGTTGGCACCACCTATTTATACTAGACCTGCCGAGTACAAAGGCTGGAGAGTTCCAGAAGTGCTAACTAGTGGTAATTTTGGGAAAATTGAAGCTTGGAGAGAAGAACAAGCCTACCAAAGAACACAAGAGAAAAGACCCGATTTATTAAAAGATTAAATAGATAAGCTTGTTGAATTAAAAATAAATATTATTTTTGCACTCGCTTCTAGATCAACCTCTGGCGATAATCGCGAATGTTGTTTTAGTTTTACTTAAATACTATAAAAAATTATGGAATCGTTAATCCAATTTGTACAAGACGAATTCGTTACTAAGAAAGAATTCCCAAAATTTGCAGCAGGAGATACTATTACAGTATACTATGAAATTGCAGAGGGACAAAAAACGCGTACGCAGTTTTTTAGAGGAGTGGTTATTCAAAAGAAAGGAACAGGAACAGCACAAACGTTTACAATTCGTAAAATGAGTGGAACTGTTGGTGTAGAACGTATTTTCCCAATGAATTTACCTGCTCTTCAAAAAGTAGAAATTAATAAAAGAGGTAAAGTTCGTAGAGCTAGAATTTACTACTTTAGAGAACTTACTGGTAAAAAAGCAAGAATTAAAGAGCGTCGCTTAAAGAAGTAACCTCCAATTCTAATCATTAAAAAGTCTTCCTCTACGGAAGACTTTTTTATTAACAATTCATCGTGTCCAACTTAGATGTTCGATCGCTCCGCTTTTAGATTATAGAAGCTAGACTTAACTGGAACCACCTAGAAAACTATAATTTAATTTTTAAATAATAGTTACTTTCAGAATGATTAGCCTAGCCTAAAAAAAGAACTGCGTATCCGTTTAGTCTCCAATATAATCAAATAATAGTTCTAATGTTGTATCGAGCGGAGTCGAGACGCTTTTGTTTAACTTTTCAACTCCCCGCCAGAATGAATTCTTTCAGGCTGGCGCTCAAGGTGACAAAAACTACTTTGAGAAATGAAAGCGGATAAATAAAAAAAGGAATGTATAATTATTTAACTACTTTCTCTTTCACTTCCATCACTACTGCTAAAATAGCAAAGTAATGTCGCATGAAAACTCGTTCATTCTCCTCCCGAAGTTTCGGGAATATTTTCCCACCCGTGCCAGTCGGACGGGTTGCTCATACATTCCCTAGCTTAGACTATTCGGACAAATCGCAGTGTCCTATAACGAAAAAACAACTTAGCTTTATTTACGAAATTTAAAAACTAATTTAGCATATGCTGTTTGCCATTTTTAAAGCTTTAACAGACTAATAATAATTAACAATATTCTAATAGTTTAACACTTTCAACCTGGAGGCTAATTCCTTATATTTGTGAAATTAGAGTAGTAGATTTCTATCTTCTATTCTTTTTAAATATTAATTAGTAACATAAAAATGAACTATGGCAAACCAATCCAAAATTATATATACCAAAACCGATGAAGCTCCATTTTTAGCAACGCATTCTTTATTACCCATCATAGAATCGTTCACCAAATCTTCTGGCATCGATGTAGAAACCAAAGATATTTCTTTAGCTGGTAGAATATTAGCTCTATTTCCAGAAGTGTTAACTAGCGATCAACGTGTACCAAATGCCTTGCAAGAATTAGGAGAATTAGCAAAAAAACCAGAAGCTAATATTATTAAATTACCTAATATTAGTGCCTCTGTACCGCAATTAAAAGCTGCCATAAAAGAATTACAAGAAAAAGGCTACAAACTTCCAAACTATCCAGATGAGCCAAATAATGCTCACGAGGAAGATGTAAAAGCCAAATACAATAAAATTAAAGGTAGTGCCGTAAATCCTGTTCTTCGTGAGGGAAACTCAGACCGTCGTGCACCCAAAGCGGTAAAGAATTACGCTAAAAAGAATCCGCATAGAATGGGAGCTTGGAGCAAGGATTCTAAGACGCACGTTTCTACGATGACACACGGTGATTTTTGTCATACCGAAAAATCTCTAACGATTGAGAAAGCAGGAAATGTAAGTATAGAACATACAGATAAGAATGGGGATGTTAGTATTTTAAAAGCCAAAACAGAACTTCTAGAAAAAGAGATTATTGATGCTTCTGTGATGAGCAAAAAAGCATTGCTAGATTTCTTAACAGCGCAGGTGGAAGATGCTAAAAAGCAAGGCGTTTTATTCTCGCTTCATATGAAAGCTACGATGATGAAGGTTTCAGATCCTATTATCTTTAGTCACGCAGTACAAGTATTTTTTAAAGATGTTTTTGATAAATTCGGAAAAGAATTAGAAGAAGCTGGAGCAGATACAACAAGTGGTTTTGGTGATGTCTTATTAGCCATTAACAGCTTACCCGAAAATCAGCAAAAAGAAGTGAACGCTGCTATTGAAGCAGAATATTCTAAGCGTCCTTCTCTAGCCATGGTAGATTCTGATAAAGGAATCACTAACCTACACGTTCCAAGTGATGTAATTATTGATGCCTCTATGCCAGCAATGATCAGAACTTCTGGACAAATGTGGAATACCGATGGAAAAACACAAGACACTAAAGCTGTAATTCCAGACTCTAGCTACGCACCTCTTTACCAAGCAACAATCGACTTTTGTATTGAACATGGAGCTTTCGATCCTACCACTATGGGAACCGTTCCTAATGTTGGATTAATGGCTCAAAAAGCCGAAGAATATGGTTCTCACGATAAAACATTTGAAATTCAATCTGATGGGGTCGTTAAAGTGATTAAAGACGGTCAAACCATTTTAGAACATGAAGTAGAGCAAGGTGATATTTGGAGAATGTGTCAAGTAAAAGATGCACCTATTCAAGATTGGGTAAAACTTGCTGTAAACAGAGCAAAAGATACGCAATGGCCAACCATATTTTGGTTAGATAAAGACAGAGCGCACGATGCAGAATTAATCAAAAAGGTAAACTTGTACCTTAAAGATCACGATACTGAAGGTTTAGACATTCAAATCATGTCTGTTGAAGAAGCGACTACATACACTTTAAAACGTGTGAAAGAAGGAAAAAATACCATTTCTGTGACAGGAAACGTATTAAGAGATTACTTAACAGATTTGTTCCCAATTTTAGAATTAGGTACCAGTGCAAAAATGTTATCCATTGTTCCTTTAATGAATGGCGGCGGACTTTTTGAAACGGGTGCAGGAGGTTCTGCTCCAAAACACGTTCAGCAATTCTTAGAAGAAGGTCATTTAAGATGGGATTCTCTGGGAGAGTTTTTAGCTTTAGCGGTTTCCTTAGAACATTTAGGGAAAAAATACAATAATAAAAAAGCGCTAGTTCTATCTGAAACCCTAGATGATGCTACAGATAAATTTTTAGCCAATGACAAATCCCCGTCTAGAAAAGTAAACGAGATAGATAACCGCGGAAGTCATTTCTTCTTAGCGATGTATTGGGCCGAAGCTTTAGCAAATCAAGATAAAGACGCCGATCTTAAAGCTGAATTTGCTGAAATTGAGAAAGTGATGAAAGAACATCAAGAAAAAATTCTTTCTGAATTAATTGATGCACAAGGAAGCCCCGTAAATATTAAAGGATATTATAAACCAGAAGAAAAACTTGTTTATGATGAAATGAGAGCGAGTAAAACTTTAAATAAGATTATTAATAAGTAATTGTAAATCCATTTAGTGTGCAATATAATTAAAAAAATAGTTTCAATGTCATGTCGAGGGGAGTCGAGACGCTTTTGTTTAACCTTTCGACTAAAGCCTGTCTTGAGCGATAGTCGAAAGGCTCAACGTGACAAAAACTAATTTTAGGCATAAAAATCTATATAAAAACAAGTAATCTATTTACTCTATAAAACCAAAAAGAAGCTGTCTAAAAAGTTTTGAAAACTGTCATTCTGAATTTATTTCAGAATCTCATCATACTGGTACACAAAATAGTATGAGAACCTGAATCAAGTTCAGGTTGACAGAAATTGACTTTTTAGACAACCTCTTTTTTATATTTATTAGCGAAAACTAAGAAAGCTAATGTATTTCTGCACTAATTCCTGCATCTAAAAGCTGGCTGCATCGGGGTTTTAAATCATCATAATCACCCGTTTTTACAGCACATTTTCCTTTATAGTGAATAAGCATAGTACATTGTTCTGCTTGTAACGGGTCGTGATCACATGTTGCAATTAGCATATCGATAACGTGATCAAATGTATTTACCTCATCGTTAAATACAACAATTTCATTTTGCTTATTTACTTTTTCTTTAATCTCTACTTCTTCTAAAACATCTTCTTGTACACTCATTCTATTCCATTTTTCTACTTTACAAAAATAAAGCTATTTAGCTACTTCATCAATTATTTAACAAATTTTGCTGCGGTCCAGTTTTCTCGAACCAAATGATTGTCAAAATTTAAACCTAGGTCTTTACATTTATCGGTAATAATTTCTAAGTCTTCTTCGTAGAATCCGCTTAGATAAATTTCGCCATTTTCCGTTAAGCAATTGGCGTAAGTGGGTAGATCATTTAGTAAAATATTACGGTTAATATTAGCGATAATCATGTCGTAAGTTCTTTCCATTAACAATGCGGCATCTCCTTCTTCTACTTTAATAGTTTTACAGTTATTGCGTTCCACATTCTCTAATGTATTTAGGTAACACCAATTGTCTATATCAATTGCTTCTACAGGCTCTGCACCTTTCATTGCAGCGAGAATCGCTAAAATTCCAGTTCCGCAGCCCATATCCAATACGCTTTTGTGGCGCATATCATCTTTTAAAATATGCTGAATCATCATATGCGTCGTAGCATGATGACCTGTTCCAAAAGACATTTTAGGTTCAATTACAATATCGTATTTGGTGTCTTTCTTAGGGTGAAAAGGCGCTCTTACTTGGCAAATATTATCTACCATAATGGGAGAAAAATTATTTTCCCACTCTTCATTCCAATTCACTTGCTCAAACTCTTGAAGCTTGTAACTAATTTTAAAATTGTCATTTTCTAAAATGTCAATTTCTTTCACTAATGCTTCCTCGTGATTGTCTTTAATAATGTAGGCTTCAATTCCATCTTCGGTTTCTACAAAACTATCAAAACCGATTTCTCCCAATTCTGCGATTAAAATATCAGAAGCCGGCTGAAGCGGTTCTATCTTAAAAAAATAACCTATATATACAGGAGTCATACTTAAAATGAATTAATGATTTGTGTGAAATCTTGCGCTTTAAGAGCTGCTCCACCAATGAGTCCGCCATCTACATCTTTCATCGCAAAAATCTCTTGTGCATTGTTGGGTTTCACGCTTCCGCCGTATAAGATGGAAACCTTTTCCGCTACAGCGGAAGAATACGTATTGGCAATCATTTTTCTAATCTCGGCGTGCATATCTTGTGCTTGCTGCGGACTAGCAGTTTCTCCCGTTCCTATTGCCCAAACGGGTTCATAGGCAAGAGTAATTTTATCCCATTCGCTCTCAGCTAATTCAAAAACGCTATCGGTTAATTGCTTTTTAACTACTTCTACGTGCTTATCACTCTTTCTAGCTTCCAACTCCTCCCCTATGCAAAAAATGATATGCAATCCGTTAGCTAAAGCCGTTTTTACTTTGGCTGCCAACAACTCGTGGCTTTCTTTATAAATACTTCTGCGTTCGCTGTGTCCTAAGATTACCGTTTTTAAGCCTAAGCTAGTCAGCATTTTTGCCGAAACTTCTCCGGTAAACGCTCCGTTTTCTGCTTCATGCATATTTTGAGCCGCCACTTCTATGTGGCTGTCTTCTAATAATTCTTTCGCAGGGTAAAGATTGGTGTACGATGGCGCTACCATCACTTTTACATTTTCTTTAAAGTCTTGCTTTTTTAAATCGTTTAACAAGGTTTTCATCTCTTGCACATCACAATTCATTTTCCAGTTTCCTGCAACAATTTGGTCTCTCATAATTTTTATTTTAAGTGTTGGCGATTTTTGGATCTAACCAACCATAAATAATATCTACAAAAATATTAATAAGTATAAACATAAGCGCAATAATTAATACCGCTCCCATAATTACAGGCAAGTCTAAAGTATTTAGCGCATTTACAATTTCTTTTCCTAGGCCATTCCAGCCAAAAATATATTCTACAAAAACCGCTCCTGCTAGCATCGATGCAAACCAACCCGAAATTGCGGTAATCACAGGATTTAATGCATTTTTTAACGCATGTCTTCTTATGATATTCGGCATAGACAATCCTTTGGCCTTCGCCGTTCTTATGTAATCTTGTTGTAAAACTTCTAACAGCGAATTTCTCATCAACTGGATTACCACCGCCAGAGGTCGAATCCCCAAAACAATGGCTGGGAGAATCAGATTTTTAAGCACCAAATGATTTTTTTCTCCAAAGTCGTCTAGTTCGTATAAGCTTCCGGTGGTGTTTAAATGTGTGTATTCTCCCAGCACATAAGCAAAAAACCATGCGAAAAGTATGGCACTAAAAAAGGATGGAACACTCATCCCAACGGTACTTAAAATCTGAATGCCTTTATCGAGCCATGTATCTTTTTGAAGGGCAGAAATTATTCCGAAGAAAATTCCGATGAGCAAAGCAATAGTAATCGCAGAAAATGCCAACACAAAGGTATTGGGCAAAGTTTCGGCAATTACCGAGGATACTTTTTTTCCGTTCTTCTGAAAAGATTCTCTTAAATAAGGCGTTTTTAAGGCTACCGAGGTTTCTCCAATGATAAATAAACTAACCGCATTATACTTATCCTCGTCCAAATAAGTATAATCTTCTTGCTTTACGGAATGAAAGGAAAGCGGAGATAAATCATTTAAATAATACATATACTGAATAGGAATAGGCTGATCAAAACCATACTTGGCACGTACCGCCTGCAATTGCTCTTCACTCTCATTTTGTCCCAACATCATTTGCGCAGGATCTCCTGGCAACACGGTAAACAGAAAAAAGATAATACTCACCACGCCAAACAGCGTGAGTAAAGCATAACCTATTTTATTTAAAATATATTTTAGCAAAATCTCTTTTTTAAAAGTATAAGTGCTTAGAAATAATCCACCAATTGACCTTAATTTTCTTCTCAGAGTTATTTCTAATGATTTTATATATGGGTGAAAGTAAGTAAGAAATCATACTCAACAGTAAGAACCATACTTTCGCATAATTAATCTCAATAAGGCTTGAAAAGGAATACCATAAAACTGCAAATATGATTAAACTAATACATACGCAGCTTAGCATTACTTTTGATTTTACCCACACGAGATTACTTCAAATTTAAATCTTCGGCATCGTTCCAATGGAGTTTTTGCATAATAGTTCCTTCTTCTAAGGTTACCAAACCAGGATTGGAACGTACAATTGTCTTTATCGCGGTTTCATCAGCAAAATAGAAGTCGATTTCTATTCCGTAGATATCTTTAATTTTAGCAATTTCATTAGGTCCAGAAGCCGATAAACCAACTACATGATAGCCCTTTTTATGAGCCTCGTTTATTTTATTTTTAATAGCGCTCCACCCAGCTTTTTCACTTTTAGCTAAATTATAAGCAGACACCATCAAGACTTTTTGTTCACTTAGAATTTCTTCCGTAAAGTCTTCTCCATCTTGCTGCAAGGAGAAATCATGAATTGGTGGCACATAACCTTCTTCCACAACTTCGGTATTTACCTCAATAAACTCTCCGTCTATAGATGGGTAACTTCCTTGCGTTGTGATTATTTTTTCTTCTCCATCTATATTAAATTTCCAATTATAATCATAAACGGCTTGTTTTGCATCCTTTGGCATTTTCATTCCTTCAGATATATTTACCCCCACTTTATAGGCTCTAAAATCTATGGCAGGCAAATGCATTAACACATAATAGGCAAAACCTAAACAGCCAATAAACGCCAAGAAGAAAATCCATTTATGAGAGCTAGGATTAAATATAGGCCTTATATATTTTTGATTAAAAAAGACGATTAAGATTAAGATGGTTAGCACCACATCTTTAGAAAAAGATTCCCAAGGTGTTAAAGGCAACGCATCTCCAAAACAGCCACAATCTGTCACTTTATTAAAATACGCCGAGTAGAAAGTGAGAAACGTAAAAAAGAGAATCATTAATAGTAAACTCCATCGCGTTATGTTCTTCAAATAGCCTAAAATAAGCGTGAGTCCCAGCAGCAATTCTACAATCACTAAAAATATAGCCAATGGTAGAGCGAAAGGAACCAAAAATGGAATGTCTAGTACACCCGGACTAAAATATTCTTGTAATTTATAAGAAAAACCAACAGGATCATTGAGTTTTACAAAGCCACTGATGATAAATAAAATGCCGACAAAAATTCTGGCAAAACCTACAATTACTTTCATAATAAATTATTTTAAAGATTCGTGGAAGTTAAGAAGAATGAGAGAAAAAACAGCATAATTTACCATGTCTTGGTAGTTGGCATCAATACCTTCGCTTACACTGGTTCTTCCTTGGTTATTTTCTATTTGTTTTACGCGCAGTAATTTTTGCAAAATCAAATCGGTTAAAGAGCTCACGCGCATTTCTCGCCATGCTTCTCCGTAATCATGATTTTTATTTTCCATCAATTGCTTGGTAATTTTAATTTGCTTATCGTAATGCTTCAAGGCTTTTTCTGTTGAAAAATCGGGTTGATCTGCTACTCCGTTTTCTTGCTGAATCAGTGCCATAATGCAATAATTGATGATGCCTATAAATTCAGAAATTTCTCCCTCCTCTACTTTTTGTTCGGCATTTTGCTGCAAACCTCTTATGCGTTGCGCTTTAATAAAAATTTGATCGGTTAGTGATGGTAAGCGTAAGATTCGCCATGCGCTACCATAATCATTCATTTTATGTTGAAATAATTCTCGGCACTTAGAAACCACCGAATCATATTGTAAAGAAGTATTTTGCATGAAAACGCCGTATTTTGCGTAAATTTCGGAGAAATATTTCAACTATTCAAAGTTATTTAATCTTAATATGACAATTAATTGCAACGGCAAGCTTATTTCACTAGAAAGCCCTAAAATCATGGGGATTCTTAACCTTACCCCCGACTCCTTTTTTGATGGCGGCAACTATAAAAATGAAAAAGAAATTCTTCAGCAAACAGAGAAAATGCTGCAGGAAGGTGCTTTTTGTATTGATGTGGGCGCCTATAGTTCTAAACCAAATGCTAAAAACGTTTCCACGGAAGAAGAGCTGCAACGCTTGCTTCCTATCGTAAAGCTTTTAACAGAAGAGTTTCCGTATATTATTTTGTCTATCGATACCTTTAGAAGTGAAGTAGCAAAAAAAGCGATAGAGAATGGAGCGGCGATGATTAATGATATTTCTGGCGGAAGTCTTGATGAGCAGATGATGAAAACCGTAGGCGAATTAAAAGTTCCTTATATTTTGATGCATATGCGCGGCAATCCTCAAACGATGCAATCGCTAACGCAATACGATGACCTTTTACAGGATCTTGTGTATTATTTTTCTAAAAAAGTAGCTCAGGCTAGAAGCTTCGGAATTAACGATATCATCCTAGATCCCGGCTTTGGGTTTGCAAAAAACACCCATCAAAACTTTGAGTTGCTTAAAAACATGAAAATCTTAGAAGTCTTAGAACTCCCAATTTTAGCTGGACTCTCCAGAAAATCTATGATTTTTAAAACTTTAGAAACCTCGGCAAAAGAAGCCCTAAACGGAACTAGTGTTTTAAACACTATAGCCTTACAACAAGGTGCAAAAATTCTAAGAGTACACGACGTAAAAGAAGCACAAGAATGTATAGAGCTTGTTGCTCAACTTTAGGATTTAAGTTTAGTCGTGTCCCACTAAGATACAAGGCTTACCCGTATCGAAAGAATACGTTCGGACGGGCCGCTTCGCTGAAAGACGTAAGATAAAGGTCTTGACACATAATAGCTTAAAAACCAAGTTAATTAAATAAAGAATAGGTGTTTATTTTTTAAATTTTAATTTTCAACATCGTAGCAAGCTGTACCGTCCATAAAAAGTTTAAAAACTCTATTATACTTGTAATAACAGAAATCTGTAATATTTTTATCGAACACTAGTGATTAAATTTATAAATTTACAAAAAAGTACTATTTGGAAACCTTCAATTTTCTAGACTTACGCATTCTTGATGTCATTGATATTTTATTGGTGGCAATTCTTCTTTATTACATCTACAAATTAGTAAAAGGAAGTGCGGCTATCAATATCTTTATTGGGATTGTGATTGTGTACTTGGCTTGGAAGTTTACTCAGGTGTTACAAATGGAAATGCTAAGTAGCATTTTAGGCCAATTTATTGGTGCAGGAATGTTTGCTTTGATTGTTGTTTTTCAGCAAGAAATAAGAAAATTTTTATTGATGGTGGGTTCTACCAATTTTGGAAGCAAACGAAGACTCATCAAACATTTGCGCTTTTTACGAGATGATGACAAAGAAGTCACCACAGATATTTCTGCTATAATTCGTGCCTGTGAGAGTATGGGAAAGACCAATACAGGAGCTTTAATCGTGATTGGAAGAAGTACCAAGTTAGAGTTTATAAAAAACTCTGGAGATACTATGGATATTGAATTGAATCAGCCCATTTTAGAATCTATTTTCTTTAAAAATTCTACCCTACACGATGGCGCATTGGTGATTGAAGAAAACCGAATTACCGCAACTAGAGTGATTTTACCCGTAAGCAATGATAGGACTATTCCGCTTCGGTTTGGGTTAAGACATCGCGCTGCTGTTGGTATTACCGAAAAAACGGATGCGCTTGCTTTGGTGGTGAGTGAGGAAACCGGACAAACCTCTTATATAAAAAATGGTTCTTTTGAGATGTATGATTCTTACGAGGATTTAGGAAATAAATTAAAAGAAGATTTAGAGTAGAAAAATTAGATTTTAGATCATAGAGACTAGAAACTAGACATAATGAAGAAGGATAATTTAAAATTTTGATTGGATCTAAATCTGGAAATTTATAGTTTATACTAAAACCTATTACTTCTCTATTGTAAGGATTATAATATAAAGGTTATCAAATCACTTTTGTAAAATAATGAAATGTAAAAACTGTTCTTCTCAATTAAGTACTGAAAACAACTATTGTGAACATTGCGGTGCTAAAGTGATCAATTATCGCTTAAGTCTAAAACAACTTTGGGGTGAATTTAAGCTCAATTTTTTAAGTTTTGATCATACTTTCTTTAACACCTTTTGGAGCTTACTCACGCAACCTCAACACGTCATTAATAGTTATATTGGAGGAACGCGTAAAAAATACTTAAATGTAGTTAGCTTTTTTGTAATAGCCTTAACCCTAGTAGGATTTCAGCTCTTTATCCAAAGAAAATTTTATCCCGAAAGTCTGCAAGTAGGAACCATGTTTGGCACCGATTTCTTTGGAACGAACCTTGATTGGATCTATGAAAATTATTCTTTGATACAACTGGTTAATTTACCTTTGTATGCCTTTATCGCAAAATTATCTTTCTTTAACTATAAGAAATTCAACTATACTGAGCATTTAGTTGTTATGACTTACCTCACCGCAGAAAACACGATTCTCACTTCAATTTTCTTGCTTATTGCAGTCAATTTTGGGGGAAATATGTATGAACTGAGTAATTATTTCAACTTATTTTTCTTTTTGTATACCTGTTACGCTTATAAAAAACTTTATCCCTTAAGATGGATCGAGTTATTTACTGCCACAGTTCTGTTTATTACAATAATTACAATCTTAATGGTATTTTTAACTATGGTTGGAGTGGGCTATGCTTTTATGACCAACTAAATTTAGATAAAAATTAAAGCCTATTCTGTAACCTCTTCTTCCATAAACTGAACCTCATAGAGGTTTCTATAGTATCCGTTTTCTTGCTGAAGTAATTCTTGGTGGGTTCCTATTTCTACAATATTTCCCGCATCCATCACAATAATTTTATCAGCCTTTTTAATCGTGGCCAAACGGTGGGCAATTACAATAGAAGTCCGCCCTTTGGTCACCTTATCTGTAGCATCTTGCATGAGCTGCTCGCTATAACTATCTACAGAAGAAGTGGCTTCATCTAACACTAAAATAGAAGGATTACTCACGTAAGCTCGTAAGAAAGCAATCAATTGACGTTGCCCGCTAGAAAGCATAGCTCCGCGTTCTTTCACATCATAGTGATATCCGTTAGGCAGCGAAGAAATAAACTCGTGTACCCCTATTTCTTTAGCAGCATTCATCACTTCTTCTTCGGAAATGTTAGGATTTCCTAAGGTGATATTTTTCATAATGGTATCGGCAAACAAAAAGACATCTTGCAATACCACCGCAATTTCATTCCGTAAAGACTTTAAGGTAAAATCTTTAATATTCGTATTATCTATGAAGATTTCGCCGCTATCGGTTTCGTAAAACCTACTCAACAAATTAATAATGGTACTTTTTCCTGCTCCCGTTGCTCCCACAATGGCAATGGTTTCTCCTGGTTGCACTTCAAAAGAAATTCCTTTGACCACTTCTTCTCCTTGAATATAGCTAAAGCGGACATCTTTAAACCTAATTTCACCTGTTAAGTCTTCCGCAGTAATGGTACCTGTATTTTCTATAACAGATTTTGTATCTAAAACGGCAAATACTCTATTGGCGGCCACCATGCCCATTTGCAGGGTATTAAACTTATCGGCGATTTGTCTTAACGGTCGAAACAGCATCTGAATAAGCTGAATAAACATCACAATAATCCCCAAATCTAAAGCATCTCCGTTAGTAATTTGCAAACCACCAAACCACACCACCAAACCAATAGCGATAGAACTAGACATTTCGGCGATAGGAAAAAAAATAGAATTATACCAAACCGTCTTGATCCAAGCTTTTTTATGTTTGTGGTTAATTTCTTTAAACCGCTCGTATTCTACATCTTCCCGACCAAAAATTTGAAGAATTTTCATCCCTGTAATGCGCTCTTGAACAAAAGAGTTGAGATTAGAAACTTGTGTTCTCACTTCCTCAAAAGCGATTTTCATCTTCTGCTGAAAAACACGCGTTGCGTATAGAATAAACGGCATCACTGCTAACACCAAAAAGGTAAGTTTCCAATCTTGAAAAAACATAAAAACCAATACCACCAGCATTTTTAGCAAATCACTAATAATCATAAACAAACCCTGACTAAAAATACTAGCAATGGTTTCTATATCGCTTACGGCACGGGTTACCAATCGTCCTACGGCAGATTGATCGTAATATTGTTTTTTAAACTGAAGCATGTGATCAAAAAGATTCACCCGAATATCCCGAATCACCTCTTGTCCCAGCCAGTTGGCGAAGTAAATAAAACAAAATTGAAATATAACTTCTAGAATTAACACACCAAACATTAACGAAACATATAAAATAAGGTTGTCATTGTCTTTGGGTACAATGCTATCGTTAATGGTAATTTTGGTAAGGTAAGGACGTAAAACGGCCAGCAATGATAATAGCACCGCAGCAAAAGCTACAAAGTAAAAAGTTACCTTGTAAGGGTTGGTGTATCTAAGCAAACGCCTAAATAAATTAAAATCAAATGCACTCCCTGTTTTACTTGCCATTTCTTACTTCTATTCTTTTGGGATATTCTACTTGTGTTAAAAATAATCCTTTGGCTGCTACAGATTTTCCCGCGGCAGACCTGTCTTTACTTTTTATGATTTGATGTAAATCATTTAAACTGCGTTTACCCACCCCTATTTCTAACAAGGTGCCTACAATGGCACGCACCATATTGCGCAAAAACCGATCTGCTTTAATAGTGAACACCAATTGATGTTCTTTCTTTTCCCAATGGGCATATACAATCTTACAATTATACGTAAACACATCGGTCTTTACCTTAGAGAAACATTGAAAATCTTTATAGTCTAATAAGATTTTCGCGGCCTCATTCATCGCCTCTACATCAATACTTTTTTTAATGTAACAAGCCATCGCATTGGTAAAGGGATTTTTTTGCGTGTCTACATAATATTTATATTCCCTCGCCGTAGCATCAAATCTTGCGTGGGCATCGGGGGAAACTTCAAACACATCATTTACGGCAATGCTGGGTGGCAACATTGTATTCAGTTTAAATATAAAAGCGGTGATATCTTTTATTTCTCCCGTATCAAAATGAGCAAATATTTGTTGGGCGTGTACTCCTGCATCGGTTCTACCTGCGCCTACAACTTCTATATTTTCTTGTAAAGCAATACTCAATTTATCTTCTACGACTTCTTGTACACTAATCACATTAGGTTGACGCTGCCAGCCAAAAAAGTCTTTTCCGTTAAAAGATAAATCAATAAAATACCTCAATCTTAATTCTTATTTTTACGCTGCAAAGATACTCAAACAAATTTTTCTAAGCCTCAAGAAAACTACATAATCATTTTGAAAAAGATTTTACTACTCAGCGATAATCACAGCTATATAGATGACCGGATTTTAACTTATGCCCGTCAAGCGGATGAAATTTGGCATGCGGGTGATATTGGCGATTTAAAAGTGACCGATGAACTTAAAAAAATAAAACCCCTAAGAGCTGTTTTTGGAAACATTGATGGTCACGAGGCACGAAAAGAATTTCCGCTTCACAATCGTTTTATGTGCGAAGAAGTAGACGTATGGATAACGCATATTGGCGGTTATCCTGGGAAATATTCGCCTGCGATACGCGAAGAAATAAGAGCAAACCCTCCAAAACTTTTTATTTGCGGCCATTCGCACATTTTAAAAGTAATGCCCGATAAAAAACTCAACCTACTGCATATGAATCCTGGAGCTTGTGGCAAACACGGTTTTCACCAAGTAAGAACCATGCTTAGGTTTGAAATTGAAGGTAAAGAAATTAAAAACTTGGAAGTAATTGAGTTGGGGAAACGATAAAATCACATCTTAACCTAAAAAAAAAGAGTTAAACGTTTAATTTTTCCTAATAATCTAATAATTTAGAGGTGTTGTAACAATAATTTTGCTTGTTACTATTTCATGGAAGATTTTACTTATTTTGGTTTAACAATAAAGCACGGTCACAAAATAAGGAAATGGCTATTAAAAAAAGAGATGTGTCCATTAAAACCACAACACAAGTGCTAATTGATCTTAATACCTAAACAAAAAAACTACTATAACCAACCACCCTTTTTAAAATCTGCGATGAAATATTTAGTTTACATTTTTTTTCTCACTTTTTTTTATGCTCACTCACAAAGTGGGGTTATCAATTATAACTCGGTTCTTAATTTTGGTAATGCTGCACCTCAAGAAACTGCAAACTAATTATTTTTTAATTAGAGTTACTCTTTATATAAAACAGCAAGTAATGATGTAAAAGAAAAGAAAACCACCACAGAGAATACTTATATAGATGATCATAGTACCGGTAAAAATATCAATCAAAAATACACCAATACCATACCTAATGAATATTACTTCAATTTATATACGCAGACTTTTATTTGTTTAGAAACCGCTTTTGAGAATAAAAAATTTCAACCTTATATCTATAAACATAACATTGCCGGAAAAATGAAATGGCAATTAGAAAATGATTTTAAAATGATTTCTGGTTATCGCTGTCAAAAAGCGACTATCCGCTTTCGCGGAAGAAATTATATCGCTTGGTTTGCTCCTAAGATCCCATTACCTTATGGCCCGTGGAAGTTAAACGGCTTACCAGGTTTAATCTTGGAAGCCTATGATGATACTAAAGAAGTTTACTTTAGTGCAAACCAAATTACCATTCCTTTTGACGACACTCAAGAGAAACTTAAAAAGCCTACTGCTGTTAAGGAAATTGCGTTTAAGGCATTTATTGAAAAAAGAAAGCAAGAATCTGAAAATGTTATCAAATCGATTCAAGCAAGGTTACCTAAAGGAAGTAAAACTGTTTCTACCAATGTAGAACGAAAAGGACTAGAATTAACATACGAGTGGGAAAAAAAGTAAAAACATATTTCATTGTAATCATAAATTGCCTGATGCTTCTGTTATCGGGCAATTTTCTTTTTGCTCAAACTATTAAAGGAAAAGTTACCGATAGTCTGCAAAAATCAATTCCGTTTGTAAATATTTATCTAAAAGAATTAAAAAATGATGCGATTATTGAATTCACCACGACTAATAAAAATGGCGATTATAACTTAGAAACAGACAAAACTGGTGATTATCAATTAAGTTTTAGTAGTATTTCTTACCTCACTGCGTCTTATATGTTTAAGCTCGAGAAAAACAAAACGCATACTATAAATCCAACATTAAAAGACAATACATTTTCCTTAGATGAAGTTATTATCAATAGTGAAAAAGCAATTAGCATAAAAGAAAACACTATTATGTACAAAGCAGCAGCGTTTAAAAAAGGGAATGAAGAAGTTGTTGAGGATCTTTTACGCACTCTTCCTGGAGTCACTGTGAGTGAGGATGGAACAATTAAATTAAAAAACCGTGAGATTGAAAAAGTGATGGTTGACGGCGACGATCTATTTGAGAAAGGTTATAAATTTCTCACGAAAAACCTTGAAGCACAAGCTGTAGATCATGTAGAAGTTTATAATCATTATTCTGCAAATAGATTATTAAAAGGAATCGAAGAAAGCGACAAAATAGCCATAAATCTCACGTTAAAAGATTCTTATAAAAATAAAGTCACAGCTATGCTTCGTCCTTGATATGGTTTGGCTTCTGAAAATCGATATGACTTTAAAGCGAATCTCATCGCCTTCCAAAAAAAAAGTAAAACTTATGGGTTTTTCAACTTTAATAATGTTGGAGAAGATGTAATTGGGGAAGATTTACAAAAATTTATTTCTACCGATGATAATTCTTCTCAAATTAGTAATGCATTTTAATTTATTGATTTAATACAGCACCCACCTGATCTTGGCAAGGAAAGAACAAACTTTAATAATGCAGAATTGGTCTCACTTAACAACATTTATAAATTAAACCAAAACATCACTTTAAAAACCATTGGGTTTCTTAATTGGGATGAAGTAGATTTTTATCGGCAGACTGCTCAAACCTATTATTTATAAGATTCTACCTCTACGAATACTGAAGACTACACTCTTCGAAATAAAAAATTAAGAGCATTTTTAAAAACAGATCTTTTTGTTGATATTTCTAAAACGCAAACTTTAATTATGAAGGTAGTTATGCAAGTTTAAGTGAAAAAGTAAATACCAATTTAATCTTCAATCAAAATCAGTCCAATGAATCTTTGCGTAATAAGTATCTTACCAGCTTACAAAAGCTTCGTTATTCCCATAAAATGGCTCCCAATAAGGCACCCATTTTAACAGGACATTTTCTAGTAGATCAAAAGCCGCAAGATTATCAAAATAATCGCTTCTTATTTCCAGAATTATTTCAAACTCAAGACTCCATTCAACATGTGAAGCAAAAAAGCATGGATCGATCTATGGATGCTGCTTTAATAGGAAATTTTTATAGCAGAAGCGAAGCGGGTCATTTAACAAAAATCAATGCGGGGATTAATTATAAAACACACCATCTAAATAGTCAATTTAATTTACTTCTTGATGAAAACTTAATGAGTAGTCTACACTGTAGAGGCTTCAACTTATTTTTTAAACTATATGGCAGGAACGCCCGTAAGTACTTTTTATGCTAACACTACTTTTCTTTACCGTGATACAAGAAATTATCAAGCTTTAAACTCAACCATTAATCGCCAATATCTATTAACTCGTTACTTTAGGGGAAATGATAAATCATTACTTAATATTCAAACTGAATTAAATTTTTATTGGGAAGACCTTTCTGTCAACACAAAAGCCATTTTGAACTATACAAATCAGGAATATCAAAACATAGTAAATGACGGCTTGAGAGATATTAAACTATTAACTTACAATTATGGAATTGAATTTCGTTCGGCATTTACAAAACCTTTCAATTTTCATTTTGGTACTACTTGGTTCTATTACAAAATAAAAAGCCTTAATGCTCAAAATAATACGACGAACAAAACCTTTATAGATTTGGTATACCAACCTTTAAAGAAATTTACCTTTAGTTTAAACACCGAGCGTTTCTATTTTTCTGATTTAAGAAACACAAAGCCTTCGTATTATTTTATGGATGCAGAAGCGAAATATAGCCTTGTAAAAAACAAATTTTCTATAGGAATTGTTGGTAAGAATTTACTAAATACCCAAACCTACACTTATCTCAATATTACAGATACCCAAAGCTTGGTTTCTTCTTACCGATTATTAGAACGTTTTTTTCTATTAAAAGCGACTATTCACATCTAAACTTTTGCAAAAGGGATAGCAGCGACATCCTTTTTTGTTTTTTTCTAAACAAAAAAGATATAGCGGATAGCCCGACCCGCAGGGATTTGCCAATAAAAAACCCAGAAGTAAATTACTTCTGGGTTTCACGCACTAATACTACTAAGATATAAGGTTTATCGTAAACGGTCTACAGATTTTACGAGTGCTTCGTCCTTTTTGATGGCTTTATTGGCCATCACTAGTAAAACGATAGAAATAATAGGAAGAAACATCCCAATACCATTCTCAGAAATTTGCATTTCTCCAGGTACCATTAGCGACCAGTAAACAAAAAATCCTAGTAAAATAAAGTTTAATATGATGTTCAATCTGTTCACAACAAATTGAAGTTTTCTATTTTTATATAAGAATATGCTAATCAATGCCAATACAGCACTTAACGCAAAAGCTCCTAGAACATACAGCCTATCTATAATGTAAACACTTTCTCCACTCTCATTAGTCCAAAGACTCAAAAAGTAGGAGCCTAAGCCAATAATAATTATGATAAGGAACAAGTAGATGCTTTGTATTCTTTGAATCATTTTTCTATTCTCTAAAGCACAAAAATATAATATTAATTGTATTCTAAAACTTTATTTTTAAAAATAAAGTTGTATAATTGCACAAACTAGTCGTAACCACTTCAATAAAGGTTACTTATAACTTCAATTTTTTTCAAAAAAAATCTACTTTGAAATTTTAGGAATTACATTCTAAAAGAAAAATTATCATTATACCTCATTATTAAATGTTAGAAATATCTGAATTAAAGGCAAAGAAGCTTCCTGAGCTTCAAGAAATTGCAAAAACGCTTCATGTACCTAAGTACAGAACTTTAAAAAAATTAGACTTAGTTTATCAAATTCTAGATTATCAAGCTGCGAATCCTAATAAGGTGAAAGAAGCACTAAAAGATGATACTATAACAGATAAGCCAGCGCCTAAAAAAACCCCTGTAAAAAGAGAACGCAAAGCAGCTCCTAAGCGGGAGAAAAAGGAAGAGACTTCTTCCGCAGAAAAGAAATCTGCTCCCAAAAAGGCTACTCATAAGCCTAACAAAAGAGAAGATAAAAAAGAAGACAAAAAAGAGGAACCTAAGACTTCTACCAATAAGCCTTCTACTAAAGATGAAGAAAAGAAAAGCCCTCAGCGTAAGTCAAGCAAGGACACTAACACGAGAGGTAAAAAAGATCATCCAAAATCTAGCAATCAAAAAAGTAACGGAAATAGAGATAAAAGAAATCGATATCGTGATCCAGATTATGAATTTGACGCTATTATAGAAAGTGAAGGAGTTTTAGATATCATGCAAGATGGCTATGGTTTCTTAAGATCATCTGACTATAACTACCTTTCTTCTCCTGATGACATTTACGTTTCTCAATCGCAAATAAGATTATTTGGTTTAAAAACTGGAGATACGGTTCTAGGACAAATACGACCTCCTAAAGAAGGAGAGAAATATTTTCCTCTAATTAAAGTAAACAAAATTAACGGTCTTGACCCGCAAGTGGTAAGAGATCGTGTTTCTTTTGAACATCTAACTCCGCTTTTTCCAGAAGAGAGATTCCATATTGCTGAAAAGCAAAGTACCGTTTCTACCAGAATCATGGATTTATTTTCTCCCATAGGAAAAGGACAAAGAGGAATGATTGTTTCTCAGCCTAAAACTGGTAAAACCATGTTGCTAAAGGATATTGCAAATGCTATTGCAGCCAATCATCCAGAGGTATATCAAATTGTTCTCTTAATAGACGAACGTCCCGAAGAAGTAACCGATATGCAGCGTAATGTTCGCGGAGAGGTAGTAGCTTCTACATTTGATAAAGAAGCCCACGAACACGTAAAAGTAGCTAATATTGTTCTTGAAAAAGCAAAACGATTGGTAGAATGTGGTCACGACGTTGTGATTTTATTAGATTCTATTACACGTTTGGCTAGAGCTTACAATACCGTGCAACCTGCCAGCGGAAAAGTTTTAAGTGGTGGTGTAGATGCAAATGCGCTACATAAACCCAAGCGTTTCTTTGGTGCTGCTCGTAATATTGAAAATGGAGGCTCTCTCTCTATCATCGCTACTGCCTTAACCGATACAGGTTCTAAGATGGACGAAGTGATTTTTGAAGAGTTTAAAGGAACTGGAAATATGGAACTTCAATTGGATAGAAAAATTTCTAATAGAAGAATTTTCCCAGCCATAGACCTTACTTCTTCCAGCACACGACGAGATGATATTCTATTAGACGAAGGGACCATACAAAGAATGTGGGTACTTAGAAAATATTTGGCAGATATGAATCCTATAGAAGCTATGGAGTTTATAAATGACAAAATAAAATCTACCAGAAACAATGAAGAATTTCTTGTCTCTATGAATGGTTGATCAAAATGATCACCTATAGAAAAAGCCTCAAGTAAAATTTACTTTAGGCTTTTTTTAGTTTCTAATCTGTCTTATAACCAAACGATATGATCTCAACCTATTTTATGCGATGCTATCAATCTAACGAGCTTTGTTCCTACCTCCCAGTTTTAAACAATAGCGCATAAAAAAAACGCTTTCTTTGTAAAAAAGCGTTTTCTATATAATTTAAGTCAACTTATAAATTCTTATAATGCTGCTACGTGCTTTGCCAATTTAGATTTTAAGTTAGCGGCTTTATTCGAATGTATTACATTACGTTTCGCTAATTTATCAATCATTGCAACTACAGTAGGGAATAATGCCTCTGCCTCTTTCTTATCTGCACCTTTTAATTTCTTTATGGCATTACGCGTCGTTTTATGCTGGTAACGGTTTCTTAAACGCTTTACCTCACTATTACGTATTCTCTTTAATGCCGACTTATGATTTGCCATAACTCTTTGCTTTGTTTATTTATTTTTGATTGTAGTCCGTAGGGGAATCGAACCCCTGTTACATGGATGAAAACCATGCGTCCTAACCCCTAGACGAACGGACCATTAATTATTATTATTTCAATTGAGCATTCTGCTCAGAACTTGTAGTCCGTAGGGGAATCGAACCCCTGTTACATGGATGAAAACCATGCGTCCTAACCCCTAGACGAACGGACCAT